>DASYFZ010000394.1:0-1885 GCA_036000295.1 Solirubrobacteraceae bacterium | reverse complement strand
CAGCTTCATTCCGGCGGCCATCCCGCGCACGCTGCGCGGGTCGTGGTCGTACTTGCCGGACTTCAGGGCGATGTCGTCGCCGAACCACTTGGCCTGCTCGTGGGCGTCGGAGTGACAGCCGACATTGACGAGCAGCGTCGTGTAATAGACGACCGCGCGCGTCTGCTCGTCTAGCCCGATCCGCTCGGCCAGGCGCAGCGCGATCAGGCATTGGCGCAGCACGTGCTCCATGGGCTGCCCGAAGCCGAGGTCGATGCCGAGCGACAGCGCCGCCACGAGCTCGGCGAGGCGAACGTGCGCGCGATCGGTGTCGGTCACGGCGCGACACTACCGCCGCGGGCGCTGCCCGTCACTCGTCGGCGAGCACCTTGCGCATGACATCGCGCAGCTGACGGTGCTCGACCGGCGTCAGGCGCTCAAACCCCGGCGGCGGCTGCCCGACTCGCTCCAGCATTCGAGCGCGCAGGTCCCGGCCCGCGTCGGTGAGCACAACATGCTTGACGCGACGGTCGTAGGGGCTCGGCTGGCGCGCCACGAGGTCTCTGGCCTCGAGCCGGTCGATCAGCCCGGTGACGTTGGAGTTGTCACAGGCGAGTAGCGACGCGAGCTCGTTCATCGGCAACGGTGTCGCCAGCTGCAACAGCGCTCCGGCCTGGGCCGGATGCAGATCGAGCTCGGAGGCAGCGATGAGAAACCGGCGCCGCTGCTGTCCAAAGAGCGTGCGCAGAAGCGTCCAAGCTTCGTCTGCCGGCGCAGCCGTGTTCGAGCGATCGGCCGTCGTTGCCATTTGCAAGAACAGTCTATTGACAATATCGATCGTTGACAACCTCAAGCTTTTGCTAGAGTGCCGCCCGTGAGCACCCAGGCCGCCATCGAGGTCGAGCAACTCGTCCGGGAGTTCAAGAAGGGACCGCGGGCGGTCGACGGGATCGATCTCGCCGTCTCCCCCGGTGAGATCTACGGCTTCCTCGGCCCCAACGGCGCGGGCAAGTCGACGACCGTGCTGATGCTGACGACGCTGCTGCCGCCGACCAGCGGGCGCGCGAGCGTTGGTGGCTACGACATCGTGCGCCAGGGCTCCCAGGTCCGCGCGACGATCGGCGCGGCGCTGCAGGAGGCGGCGCTTGACGCGATCCTCACCGGGCGCGAGCACCTGATGCTCCAGGGCACGCTGCAGGGTCTGTCATCCGCCGAACGGCGGCGGCGGACCGATGCGCTGCTCCAGCGCGTGGGACTCACCGAGGCGGCAGACCGTCGCGTCGGCGGCTACTCCGGCGGCATGAAGCGCCGGCTGGACCTCGCGCTGGCGCTCGTCCACTCACCGCGCATCCTGTTCCTCGACGAGCCCACGACGGGACTTGACCCGCAGAGCCGCTCGGCGCTGTGGGAGGAGGTCGGACGGCTCGCTCGCGACGAGGGCATGACCGTGTTCCTGACCACCCAGTACCTCGAGGAGGCCGACGTCCTGGCCGACCGTATCGGGATCATCGACCACGGCCACATCGTCGCCGAGGGGACACCCGCGCGCCTGAAGGCCGAGATCGGAAGCCCGACCGTGGAGGTCACGCCGACCGAGCCCGAGAGCGGCGACCGGCTGGCCGAGCTGCTGTCGGGGTTTGGCGAGATGCGGCGCAACGGCAACGGCAGCGTCACCGTGCAGCTTCCCGGCGGCGAGGCCGAGCTTGCGGAGATCGTCCGCATCCTCGATCGCGCCGACCTGCACGTGCAGACCCTGCAACTCCACCAGCCGTCGCTGGACGACGTGTTCCTGGCCAAGACCGGGCGCAAGCTCGAGGGCTCCGCAGACGACGCGAGCGCCCCGGCAGCGGCGGAGACCGGCGGCGGTCGCGGGCGGAGGCGCCGTGGCCGTTGACGCGGCAGCCGG
>DASYFZ010000389.1:0-1616 GCA_036000295.1 Solirubrobacteraceae bacterium | reverse complement strand
ATCGCGCGCGAGTTGTTGGGCAGCTGACTGTCGAGGTTGTGTCCGGCGGCGACCCAGGCGGGAGCGATCCGCTTGAACTGCAGCTGCGTGTCAATCGCCTTGCCGCGGACGAGCGGCAGCGCCGCCAGCACCAGCAGCCCGACGAGCGCGGCCGGCACTGCGACCAGCGCCGCCGTCCGCAACCGGGGCCTGTGCAGCGTCGCCAACCACTCGAGCGCCTGCCGGGCGCCAAGCCCCAGCAGCCCGGCGACACCCACCGCCACCAGCGGTGCCGCCTTGTTCGTGGTGCGCATGAACCGCAACACGAACACGTGGTGGTAGACCCAGTCCATCGCACCGCGCATCGGCGTCCCATTCGGGAACCCGGCGGTCTCGATCACCACGCCGACGACGATCAGCAGCAGCAGAAACGGGCCGTAGCTCAGCCGCCGCGCGCGGACGAAGGCGGCGATCGCGAACGCGGGCAGCAACAGTGAGGCGCCGACCACGAACGGGTTGAACATCATCGTCAGGCCGTCTGAGAAGTACGGCCTGGTGACGCCGAAGCCGACCCCGATGTACGAGGTCCAGTAGCCCATCAGCCGCAGGTTCTCGGTGACGCTGCCGGTCCCCCAGATCGTCCCCGGCTGCTCGGTGAACTGCAGGAAGTCGATCCCGTAGCGCACGTGCACGAGCAGCGGCACGATCCACCACAACGACGCGAGCACGCTCAGCACTCCTGCCATGACCAGGAAGCGGCCCGCGTCGCGCCAGCGCACGGTGCCCATGGCCGGCTCGTAAAGACCGAAGACCAGCGGGCCGACGAGCATCCAG
This sequence comes from Solirubrobacteraceae bacterium, assembly GCA_036000295.1. Taxonomy (GTDB): domain Bacteria; phylum Actinomycetota; class Thermoleophilia; order Solirubrobacterales; family Solirubrobacteraceae; genus Palsa-465. Next base: position 803 of record DASYFZ010000389.1, on the reverse strand, counting down.
CCGACGACCGCCGCGTTGACCCCGCCGCCGGTCGAAGCCAGCACCGCGGCAAACGCGGCCGCCCACCACCACCCGCGCCAGCCACGCCAGCGGCCGGCGGCACGCAGCCCGTAGTAGGTGATCAAGATCAGCCACGGCAGCGCCGCGTAGCCGAGCAACGTGATGCTCGTGCGGGCCGTGAACACGACCACATATGGGTTCAGCAGGTAGAAGCCCGCGGCGACGACGTGGACGGTTCCGCGCGGCCTGCCGACCAGCACGTCGAGCAGCTTGAGCATCCCCCAGACCGAGAACGCGTACATCAGTCCCAGCCAGATGCGCTGCACCACCCAGGCGCCTAGTCCGATCGAGTGCAGCGCCGCGAAGAACGGACCCATTGGCCACAGGTAGCCGCTGTATTGCGCGCTGTGGACCTCGCCCAGATCGGTCGTCGACGTCCACACCGAGGCGACCTGGGAGAGGAAGCGAACCGGGTCGACGTGCAGGTCGATCTTCGTGTCGGCTGTCGCCCAGCCAGGGTGCTGCCAGAACGCGAGCGCGAACGCCAACGCCACGAACCCGAACGTGATCGCGCGGTCGCGGCCGATCCGGCTCGTGCGCTCGCGTCCGCCTTCGCGTGCGCGCCCCGGACGTTCGCGCCCTGCCCATGGCGAGGTGCTTCTCTGTCGCAGCGAGGTCAAGCGGCTCTCACGGCGCGCGCGGTACCGGCGGGGCGAGCTTCAGGACCTCCGCGTGCGCCATGCGGGCCAGCGCCGGGCTCGGCGATTGTGCGGCGAACCCGAACACGATCCAGGCGTCGGCGT
>DASYFZ010000362.1:0-38532 GCA_036000295.1 Solirubrobacteraceae bacterium | reverse complement strand
CTTCGTAGCGGTCGACCGCGACGTCGTAGGCGACGTTGCCGAGGAGGAGGCGGAAGGGCGGATCGTCCTTGTTGAGCGTGTCGAGCAGTGCCTGTGCAGCGAGGTCGGGATTGCCTGGCTGCGATCCGTTGTTCTCCTCCTGCTGGGACGCGCGGCGCTGCGCGATCTGGTCGATCTGCTGGTAGGCGTCGATTGGCTCGGCACGGTCCATCGACGAGCCCGCCCAGTCGGTGCGAAACCCGCTCGGCTCGACCATCAGGACCCGGATCCCGAACGGCTCGACCTCTTGGCGCAGCGTCTCTGAGAGGCCCTCGAGCGCCCATTTGCTCGCGTGGTAGATGCCGGTCAGCGGGAACGCGGCCAGCCCACCGATCGAGGAGACCTGGACGATCCACCCAGAGCGCTGCTCGCGCATGATCGGCAGCGCCGCCTGCGTAACCCACAGCGCTCCGAAGAGGTTGACTTCGAGCTGGCGGCGCGCCTGCTCTTCGGAAAGCTCCTCGACCGCGCCCGCGACGCCATACCCCGCGTTGTTGACGACGACGTCCAGGCGCCCGAAGCGCTCATGAACGTTTCTGACAGAGGCGAACACGGCGTCGCGGTCGGTGACATCCAGCTCGACCGGTAGCACCGCGTCGCCGTGGTCAGCGACGAGATCTTCCAGTGAGGAGGTGTCGCGCGCCGTCGCTGCAACGCGATCCCCCGCCGCGAGTGCGGCCTGCGCGAACGAACGGCCAAAGCCGCGCGACGCGCCCGTAATGAACCAGGTGCGATTAGACATGCAGCGCTCCTACCCGAAACCGGCCCCTCGGCGCCGATGATTCTCGCGCGCGCAAGCGCGACACCGCCTACGTCAGCGGTCGCGCTGACTGCGAATGAGAACGTACACGGCGCCAGCTCCGATCACGACTCCTGCCACAAAAGCCGGTGCTCGGCGCTTGGGTTTGGGCGGCTCGATGATCCCCAATACCTCGGCCATCATCGGACCGTAGATGACCGCGATCTCTCCGGCGGTCCTTCCGGCGGCGACGAATCTCTCGATTTGACCGCGTGCCTTCCGTCGGACGATGACCCCAGTGACTCGCCGAAGGATCGGACGACGAGCTATCGCCACCGCCCCTTTGGCACCTATCCGCAATGTCGTCGCGTTACTCGGCATCCGTCCGTCAATCCACCTCGATGCGCATCGTATATGCCTGGGTCGTACTGCGATACTGCGGCGGTAGCGCATGAGCACGGGCGTCTTACAGAAGCTCGACCGGGCGCAAAAGCGGAGCACCACATTGAGCGTCGCTGTGGCGACGTTCAAGAAATTCTCGGAAGATCAGTCCGCGAACTTCGCGGCGATGATCGCGTTCTGGGCGTTCTTCTCGGTGTTCCCGCTGCTGCTGGTGCTGGTGACGTTGCTGGCGCTCTTCCTGCCGGCGAGCGACAAGGACGCCGTACTCGGACATGTCGCTCAGCTGTTCCCGCTGCTCAATCCAAACACGATCAAGGGGTTGAGTGGCGCATGGTGGACGATCGTCCTCGGGCTCGCGACGGCTCTGTGGAGCGGCTCAGGCGTCGTACGCACGGCACAGTTCGCCTTCAACTCGGTCTGGGGCACCGAGCCCGACAAGCAGCCAGGCCTGGTCAAGCAGATGACCCGAAGCATCTCCGTGCTCGCGACCGTCGGCTTGGGCCTCGTGATCACCACGCTGCTGTCCGGACTCGTTGCCAGCTCCGCCAGCGGGGTGAACCTCGGCGCCGCCGGTCGCGTGGGCGGCTACGTGTTGTCGCTCGCGCTCGACGTCGGGATCTTCGTGGCCGCGTTCCGGATCCTCACCGACCGAGACGTCACCACTCGTGACGTGCTGCCCGGAGCACTCCTGTCCGGGATCTCCTTCTTCTTGCTGGAGACGCTATCCACGCTGATCATCTCCAGGTACCTGAAGAACGCGCAGTCGACCTACGGTCAATTCGCGACAGTGATCACGATCTTGTGGTGGTTCTACCTGCAGTCGATGATCACCCTGCTTGGAGCCCAGCTCAACGTCGTGCTCAAGGAGCATTCGTACCCCCGCTCGCTGACCTGACACGTCCCACACCAGGCGCCTTCCCGGGCCCTCGGCCGAAGCGTCAGGCCCGGGAGCAGCGAACTTCGACTACTTCAGCTTGGGCAGCGTCGCCGCTTCGAGCGCGGCGATGATGTGGTATCCGGGCGTCTTCATGTGAATATTGAAGGTCCCGTCGCAGAAGTAGGTCAATGTGCAGACCTTGGCGACCGGCACAGGGATCTGACCGAACGTCGGATCGTTGGTGGCCAGGAACGGGCCGTAGGCTCCCGTCGCCTTCGTCACGTCGACGAACGCTGCGCCGACGCTGTCGTAGGCCTTCTTGAGGCCCGGGTTGATGTTGTCCTTGAAGGCGCTGATCGACCCGGGGACAAGGGCCAGCGTGTTGGCGCCGAGGACCGTCGGGTGCACCCAGAGTCCGAGCTCAACGTCGGGGTAGGTCGAGCCGATGATCCGCATCTGCTTACCGCCTGCGGCACGCAGCTGCTTGACGATCTTGGTCAGGTTCTTGGTCGCCTTGGGCATGTTCGCCTTCACGCAGCCTGTGGGATCGGGCTGGGTCGGGCAACCGTCGACGTCGTTGCCGCCGATCGAGATCGTGACGACCTTCACCTGGCCGGGGTGACTCTTGATGAACGCGACCGCCGCCTGCGTCTGGCTCTTGTTGGGGTAGTTGGTCGCACCCGGGGCGAGCGCCTGCGGGTTGCAGCCCACCGCCGACGCCGTCAGCATCGAGGTAGTCGTCGCTCCGCCGCAGCCGAGGTTGACGAGCTTCAGGTGCCAGCCGCGAGCAGCGGCAAGCGGCACCAGCTGATCGGCGGGGCCGTTGTGCGTCGAGCCCTGAGTGCCGCCGGACAGCTCCTGCCAGCCGACTGAATACGAGTCGCCAAGCGACAACATGATCCCCTTGACCGACGTGGGCTTGGAAGCGGCCTTCTGCTGAGTCGCTGCCGCTGCCGCCGGTGCGAGCACCAACAAACCGAGCAGACCCAGGGCCAGGGAACGAAAACGGTGATGCATACAACTCCTTTGATGTACGGCTTCCTAAAGATCGATGACGCTAGCGGCCTCGCGTTAGGCGACCGTTACGGTCCGACAAGCACGGCGTCGTCGCCTAGTCTCAAGGCATGGCGACCTCGTTTGAAGATGTCCGGCTGGTCGGCCCGCCAAGCGTCGACGGCGAATATGTCGCGCTCGGCGATCGCGAGATCGTTCACCTCCACGATTACACGCGGATCTACGCGGTGCCGGGACTGTACGAGCACGTCGTGCAGGAGCGGCTGCAGTGCTGTTCGCCGCAAGTTGCAGCCGCGGGATTCCTGCGCGCGGCTGCGCGGGCCGGGTTGCCGGCGAGCTCGATGACGGTGCTCGACGTAGGTGCCGGCACGGGCTTGGTTGGCGAGCTCCTGGCGAACGGTGGGGTCACACGGATCGTTGGCGTCGATGCTCTGCCGGCGGCGCGTGCCGCGTGCCTGCGCGATCGGCCCGGTGTTTACGGCAGCTATCTGGTCGGCGACCTCGGTTCGGGCGACTCCGAGCTATGGACCGATTTGCGCGCGCACGAGCTCGGAGGGCTCGTGTCGGCCGGAGCGTTCGGGGGCACGCACGCGCCGCCGGCAGCGCTCGTCAACGCGCTGGCGATCCTCCCCCCGGGCGCCCCGATCGTGCTTACGATCGACGAACGGTGGATGGACACGTCGGACCCTGATGGCTTCGGTGTCGCGGTCCGGCAGCTGACGGACCGGGGTGATCTCCAGGTCGCGGAGCGAACGCGATTCAAGCATCGGATCACGACCACCGGCGAACCGGTCTTCTACAAACTGTTAGTCGCCACGACCGCCCGCTGAGTTGTGTCCTACCCGGCGAACAGGTCAGGCTCGGACGCGGTCCACTGCCGAGGTGCTTGCGTAGACCGATCAGGATGCCTCGGCGCGAGCCTTGAGTCCTTCGACCGGCCGATCGGTGAGCAGCGATTCGATCCGGCTGCGCACCGGACCGCGCACGGTCCGCACGAGCATGCCCAGACGCGGGCCGACCCCGATCTCGAGCGCATAGGTCGCGAGGGTCACGCCGTCGCTGCGCTCCTGAAAGTGCCAAGACCCGACCAGCGAGCTCAGATCCCCGCCCTCCCGCGTCCACTGCAAGGTCAGCGGCTCGTTGTAGCTGAAACGCAGGCGGACCCGCACCCGCGCGACCGTCGCGTCGATCTGGCTGTCGACCACCGTCGCGCGCCCGTCGCCATCGCGCTCGAGCACCTCCACGTGCGTCATCGCGCCATGCCACTCCGGGACACGATCGACGTCGGCGGCGATCGCGAAGCAGCGCTCCGGTGGTGCGGCGATCTCGATCGACCGGGAACCCTCTAAGTCGGCCACGAGGCCCCTCATACCCGGGATCGGCCCGAAACCCTCACGCCTAGCGGAGCCTTGGCTGCAGCTTGACGGTACGGTGCCCCGTCATGCTCAATGCGCCGACGGTTGATGTCGTGGTGGTCGGAGCCGGCTTGGCCGGTCTCGTCACTACGTTGGAGCTGCTCGAACGCGCACACGCGCGCGTTCTTCTAGTGGATCGATGCGCGCCGCATGAGGTCGGCGGACTCGCGCGCGAGGCCTTCGGCGGGATGTTCATGGTCGACACGCGCGAGCAGCGGTTTTCCGGGATCCGCGACAGCGTCGAGCTCGCCTTCGAGGACTGGCAGCGCGTAGCCGAGTTCGACCAGGAGGACGAGTGGCCGCGGCGCTGGGCACAGGAATACGTCTCACGTGCGCGCGATGAGGTGGGCGGCTGGCTCAAGTCTCACGGCGTTCGGTTCTTTCCGGTCGTCAACTGGGCCGAGCGCGGCATGTACGGTGACGGCAACTCCGTACCGAGATTTCACCTGGCCTGGGGCTGCGGGCTGGCGCTGGTCGATGCGGTCTGGGACTCGATCCAGCGACACCCCCGCCGGTCTGCGCTCGAGGTGCGTTTTGGTACTCGCGTGACCGAGCTATTACAGGAGAACGGCGTCGTGTGCGGTTGCCGGATCCTTCCCGACGAGGGAGCGGAGCAGATCGAGGTCCGCGCAGGCCGGGTGGTGATCGCCGCTGGCGGTGTCGGCGGGAACCTGGACATCGTGCGCCGCGAATGGCCCGCCGAGCTGGGATCTGCCCCCGCGGAGATCTTGATGGGCTCGCACTACTACGCCGACGGCGCGATGCACGAAGAGGTCAATCGGATCGGCGGCAACGTCACGCACCTCTCGCGGATGTGGAACTACGCCGACGCTGTTCGCCATCCGCAGCCGAGGCGTCCGCTGCACGGGTTGAAGCTGATCCCGCCACGGTCCGGGTTGGTGCTCGACCCCACCGGCCGCCGATACGGTCCGGCTGCGCTGATCCCAACCTTCGATGCGTACTACGCGCTGCAGCGGATGTGCGAGGACGAGCGTGCGTACTACTGGATGATCTGCAATTGGAAGATCGCGCGCCGCGAGCTCGACGTGTCGGGTTCTCAGCACAACCCGAACATTCGCGAGAAACGACTCGTGCGATTCCTGCTCTCGATCGCCCTCGGTAAGCCGACGCTCGTCAGGCACTTCGTCGAGCATTGCCCGGACTTCGTCACCGGCCGCTCCCTTTCCGAGCTCGGGCAACGGATGCAGGACGTAACCAACGACGGGGCGCTCGATGTCGAGCTGCTGCAGCGAGAGGTCAGCGCCTACGACGCGACGATCGCTCGCGGCAAACCGCTGTTCAACGACGACCAGCTGCGTCGCGTCGCCCAGCTGCGCAACTGGCGTGGAGACCGCCTGCGGACGTGCAACTTCCAGCAGATCGTCGACAGCCGCGCCATGCCGCTGATCGCAATCCGGATGACGGTGATGGCGCGCAAGAGCCTCGGAGGTATCCAGACCGACCTGCAGTCACGCGTGCTGCGCCCCGACGGAAGCCTGGTCGAGGGGCTCTATGCGGTGGGAGAGTCCGCGGGCTTCGGAGGCGGCGGCATGCACGGCAAACGCTCGCTCGAAGGCACCTTCCTCGGCGGCTGTGTGTTCTCCGGACGCATCGCCGCCCGGGCGATCGCCGGCGCCTGATCAGCCGCCGTCAGCTGGCTTGGCGCTGGTCCGCCGCGTCCGCGATCAGCGCGAGCTTCGCCAACCGCGGGAGGCGCTTGATCCTTGCCTCCTCGCGCCGCGCGGCACTCTTGTCAGGCATCGGGATCGCCACCACGAGCTCCACCGGCAGCCGGCTGGCCGTATAGCGACTGGCAACGCCGGCTTGGTGGCGAGCAAGCCGGCGCTGCAAATCGACGGTCCAACCGGTGTACAGCGATGCGTCGCGACAGCGCAGCAGATACACCCAGGCGTCAGGCAACAGCTTTCACACGCCGGCCGATGGCTTCTCCGCGTGGCCGCCGAACTGCTTGCGCATCGCCGACAGCAGCTTGTCGCCGTAGTCGGCCTCGCCGCGCGAGCTGAAGCGGCTAAACAGGGACGCGGCCAGCACGTTGGCCGGAACGCTCTCGTCGACCGCGGCGGCGACGGTCCAGCGACCCTCACCCGAGTCAGAGACCCGTCCGCTGAATTCCTCGAGCTGCGGGGATTCCACCAGCGCGATGGCGGTGAGATCCAATAGCCACGAGGCGATCACGCTGCCGCGACGCCACACCTCCGCGATCGCTGGCATGTCGAAGTCGTAGGAGTAGTAGCGCTCGGCGTCGCTGATCGGTGCGGTCTCGGCGTCGTGTTCCTGAGTGGCTTTGCCGATGTTCGCGTGGTGCAGGACGTTCAGGCCCTCGGCGTAGGCGGCCATGAGCCCGTATTCGATGCCGTTGTGGACCATCTTCACGAAGTGGCCCGCACCCGCCGGCCCGCAGTGCAGGTATCCAAGTTCTTCCGTGGTCGGCTCGCCGCTGCGACCAGGGGTTCGCTCTGCTTCGCCGAGACCGGGCGCCAGCGTGCGAAAGACGGGATCGAGCATCTGGACGGCCTCGTCCTTGCCGCCGATCATCAGGCAATAGCCACGCTCGAGGCCGAAGACGCCGCCGCTGGTGCCGACGTCGACATAGTGGATGCCGCGGGGCTCGAACCGGTCAGCGCGGTCGAGGTCATCGCGGTAGTAGCTGTTGCCGCCGTCGATCAGAACGTCGCCCTTATCGAGCACATCGGCGAGCTGGTCAAGCGTCTGGTCAGTGAACGCGGCCGGGACCATTACCCAGACCGCCCGGGGCGGCTTCAGCTTGGCAACAAAGCTCTCCAGCGAATCCGAGCCGACGGCGCCCTCCTGCTCGAGCGCGGCCACGGAATCTTGTCGTACGTCGTACACCACACACTCATGTCCGTCGCGCATCAGGCGGCGGACCATGTTGGCGCCCATCCTCCCAAGTCCAACCATTCCCAGCTGCATGACGAGTGGCCTCCTGATGTCGCGTCGAGGTCAGATACTCGGTCCATCGCGATGTGCGCTGGGCCGGTCGCAGCTTAGTTCATCGTCCACACTCGGATTCATCCCTCTAGCTGCCGGCCGCACGGACGGCGGCGATCGTCCTGCGTCAGGCCGTCCGAGCCGAGCCAACCCGCGGGACGACCCGTTGGACCCCGGTCGCCCGCGCCGCCCTGCGAAAATGTGAGCATGGACGGACGTGGGGTAGCGCTTCCATCATGAGTTCGCTGAAAGGACGATCGCCGTGCCGATGATCATCAACGGCCGCGAGGCGCCGGCTCCCGCCGACGCTCGCGTCTCGCTGCTCGACTTCCTGCGCGAGCACCTGGAGCTCTACGGTTCCAAAAAGGGCTGCAATCAGGGAGCTTGCGGGGCCTGCACGGTGCTCGTCGACGGCGAGCGGGTGCTCTCGTGCCTGGCGCTCGCCGTCCAGTACGAGGACCGCGAGGTGACCACGATCGAGGGGCTGTCCTCCGGCGGCGGGCTGCACCCGCTGCAGCAGGCATTCATCGATCACGACGGGTTCCAGTGCGGCTATTGCACGCCTGGCCAGATCTGCTCCGCGGTCGGCATGGTCGAGGAGCTTCGCCGTGGCGTGCCCAGCTACGTCACCGACGACCTCACCGCCACCGACGTCGCTTTCGGCCACGATGAGTTGCGCGAGCGAATGAGCGGGAACCTCTGCCGCTGTGGCGCCTATAACGGGATCGTCGACGCGATCACCGAGGTGTACGCGGAGCAGGCGTCGTGATCGAGCTCACGTACGCTCGCGCCACTGATGCCGATGACGCGGTCCGCCGTGCGGCCGACGGGCCGGGACGGTACCTCGGTGGGGGCACGAACCTTGTCGACCTGATGCGCGAGACCGTCGAGACGCCGTCAGCGCTCGTCGACGTCACAGGCCTGTCGCGGGAGATCGCGCCAACCGCCGATGGCGGACTGATGATCGGAGCGGCGGCGCGCAATACCGCGGTCGCTGAGCACGAGGCCGTTCGATCCGGCTACCCGATGCTCGCTCGCGCGATCGTGGCGGGCGCCTCGGCGCAGATCCGCAACATGGCGACGGTCGGCGGCAACCTGCTGCAGCGCACGCGCTGCACCTACTTCTACGACACCGACGGCTCGCGTTGTAACAAGCGGACGCCGGGCGACGGATGTGACGCGATCGAGGGCTTCAACCGCGTACACGCGATCCTGGGAGCGTCGCCCGCGTGCGTTGCCACGCACCCGTCGGACATGTGCGTGGCGCTTGCCGCACTGGACGCCGTCGTCCACCTTCGAAGCTTGACCGGCGAGCGCACGGTCGACCTCTGCGATCTGCATCGCCTGCCCGAGGATCGTCCCGATATCGAAACGGTGCTCGAGCCCGGCGAGCTGATTACGGCCGTGGAGCTGCCTGCGTCCAATCCCGCCGAACAGTCGACCTATCGCAAGGTGCGCGATCGGTCCAGCTACGCGTTTGCGCTCGTTTCGGTCGCGGCCGCGCTCGAACTCGACGGCGACAGGATCGTGGGCTCGCGACTCGCCTTGGGCGGAGTAGCTCCGAAGCCATGGCGAGCCAGGCGTGCCGAGCAGGCGCTGCGCGGCGAGCCCGCGACGGACGCCACGTTCGCGAAGGCGGCCGACGCGGAGCTCGCCGATGCCCGCCCGCTTGCCGGCAACGCGTTCAAGGTCGAGCTTGCCCGCCGAACGCTCACCGCCGTCCTGCAACAGCTGACCGAGGGAGCACGCTCGTGAGCAACGGAGAGACCCAGCGCGCGGTCGCGACTGTCCCCGAGGACTGGACGCCGACGAACAGCCCAGACCCCTTGGTGCGCGCCAAGCACGGGCTCATCGGAGCGCAGGTGTCGCGCCTCGACGGGCCGCTCAAGGTCCGCGGCGAGGCTCGCTTCGCCGCCGAGTATGTGATGGACGGCATGGTCTACGCCGCGCTCCGTTACAGCACGATCGCCCGGGGCCGCATCACGACCCTCGACACAAGCGCCGCCGAAGCAGCGGCCGGAGTCGTGCTCGTCATGACCTACCCCAACGCGCCGTCGATGCAGCCTCCGCCCCTGTTCCTGACCGGGCCCAAAGCGGCCGGGGGCGCCAACTTGCCCGTGATGCAGGACGACAGCATCCACTGGAACGGCGAACCGGTCGCGATCGTCCTGGCCGAGACACCGGAGCAGGCCGACTACGCCGCGTCCTTGATCGAGGTGGCATACGAGTCGTCGCCGCCGCGCACGTTCGAGGAGGCCCGGGCGCACCCGCGGACGCCCGACAGCCTCGTGGGACAGGCGGTCGAGGTCCTGGTCGGCGATGCCGAGGCCGCGTTGATCGACGCTCCCCACTCCGTCGATTTGACCTACCGGACGCCGCGCCATAACCACAACGCGATCGAGCCGCACGCGGTGACGCTTGCCTGGGATGGCGAGGAGCTGATCGTCCACGACGCCAGCCAGGGCGTGAAGGGCCACGCCTGGACGTTCGCGCAGGTCTTCGGCATCGACGAGGAGCAGGTTCACATCACCTCGCCGTATGTCGGTGGCGGATTCGGCGGCAAGACGCTGTGGTCTCACCATCTCATCGGGGCCGCCGCGTCGAAGCTCGCAGGCCGTCCCGTCCGCGTCACGCTGTCGCGCGAGGGCGTCTATCGACTCGTCGGCGGTCGCACGAACACCGAGCAGCGGGTCGCCATCGGCGCGGATGACGACGGTCGCTTCAAGTCGCTCATCCACACCGGGATCTCGGCGATGACCCCGTACAACGGGCTCGCCGAGCAATTCACTTTCCCCGCACGGCACATGTACGCGACCGAGACCCTGAAGACCGACCAGCAGGTCGTCGACATGGACATGCTCGCCAACTCGTTCATGCGTGCGCCTGGGGAGTCGGTCGGCACGTTCGCGTTGGAGTCGGCGATCGACGAGCTCGCGATCGAGCTCGGCATGGACCCCATCGAGTTGCGGCTCCGAAACGAGCCCGACAAGGATCCAAGCACCGGCCTCCCCTACTCCTCGCGGCATATCGTCGATGCGTGGCGCGGGGGTGCGGATCGCTTTGGATGGGAGCACCGCGCAGAGCCGGGCACCCGGCGCGAGGGGGAATGGCTGATCGGCACAGGCTGCGCCCTTGGCACGTACCCCTACCACCGCTTCCCCGGCGGCGCCGCACGGATCACGCTCGACAAGACGGGGCATGCGACGGTCGCAGTGCCGGCCGCCGACATGGGGATGGGGACCTCGACGACCCAGGCGATAGTCACCGCCGAGCGGCTTGGTCTGCCGTTGGAGCGTGTAGCCATTGCCTACGGCGACTCGTCGTTCCCCGGCAACCTGCTTGCCGGAGGCTCGTCACAGACGGCTTCGATCGCCGGCGCAGTGATCTCGGCCCAGCGTGCGCTCGTCGAGCAACTGCTCGCACTTGCAAGCGACGAATCGACGCTGGCCGGACTGACCGCCGATGAGGTCGGCGGACGCGACGAGGGCTTGTGCGAACTGGCCGACCCCAGCCGCTGGCAGAGTTACGCCGAGATCCTGCGACAGGCCGGCCGCGATGAGGTGACGGTCGAGGCTATGGCGTCGGACCCAGCCGAGATGCAGGCGTACTCGATGCATTCGTGCGGCGCGATCTTCTGTCAGGTCCGGGTCAACGCGACCACGGGCGAGACGCGCGTCGACCGCGTGCTCGGCTCCTACGACTGTGGGCGCATCATCAATGCCAAGACGGCCGCGAGCCAGTTCCGCGGTGGGATCATCATGGGCCTCGGGCTCGCGTTGATGGAAGACACCAACTTCGACGAGCGCACAGGCCGGATCATGAACCCGAGCCTCGCGGAATATCACGTGCCCGTCCACCTGGACGTGCCGGCGATCGAGCTGATGTGGACCGACATCCCGGACCCGTACGCACCCGCTGGCGCGCGTGGAATCGGCGAGATCGGGATCACCGGTGTTGGCGCGGCCGTCGCCAACGCGGTCTACAACGCGACCGGCCGGCGCGTTCGCGATCTTCCGATCACCCTGGACAAGTTGCTCTGAGGACCAAATCGCGGCCGCCGGGGGCCCGCGCCCCGGTACGCTAGGTGTACATGACTCGTGCCGTTGGGCACGGCGTGTAGAGCGAGCGAAGACCGTCACGAGGAGGAATTGAGAATGGCCGAAACCGAGAAGGCGATCCTTGCCGGCGGTTGCTTCTGGGGTGTGCAGGACCTGATCCGCAAGCTCGACGGCGTCGTCAGCACGCGCGTCGGCTACACGGGCGGCGACGTGCCGAACGCGACTTATCGCAACCACGGCACGCATGCCGAGGCGATCGAGATCACGTTTGACCCCGACCGCATCTCCTACCGCGACCTGCTGGAGTTCTTCTTCCAGATTCACGACCCGACGACGAAGGACCGTCAGGGCAACGACATCGGCAAGAGCTATCGGTCGGCGATCTACTACGTCGACGACGAACAGCGCCACGTCGCCGAGGACACGATCGCCGACGTCGACGCGTCCGGACTGTGGCCCGGCAAGGTCGTCACCGAGGTGGAGCCCGCTGGACCGTTCTGGGAGGCCGAGCCCGAGCACCAGGACTACCTGGAGCGCTACCCCAACGGCTACACCTGCCACTTCGTGCGTCCGGGCTGGAAGCTCCCGCGCCGAGCCGAGCAAGCCGCACGCTGATCCCCAGAGGCGACGAGCGCGCGGTGGCCCGAAGGGCGGTATCGAGCGATCAGGCCCCCGACGCGCTCGGGCCCTACAGCCAGGCGATCGTCGCGGGCGGCATGGTCTTCTGCTCGGGGATGGCGGGGATCGACCCCGCGACCGGCGCCGTTGCGGATGGGATCGAGGCGCAGACAGACCAGGCGCTCCGCAACCTCGCGGCCGTGCTCGGCGCCGCCGGGGCGTCCATGGAGGACGTGGTCAAGACGACGATCTTCTACGCCAACGTCGAGGACTTCGGTCGCCTGAATGAGGTCTACGCCCGACACATGCCCGATCCACCACCGGCGCGGTCTGCACCTGCCCACGTGCGGCTGCCCCGCGGCCTGCTTGTCTCGATCGAAGCGATCGCGGTCCTTCCGACCCCCTAGACGTCGCGCGAGCGACCGTCCTGGAGTCGTTGCGTGAGCCGCTTCATGTTGTCCGGCATCTCGCCGGCGGCCTGCCGGCGCACGACAAGCGGAACGAGCAGCCTTCCAATCCCGTGCCCGGTGAAGTCCAACTCGATCGTGACTCGCGACCGCGAGCCGTCGCCGAGAGGCTCGACCGTGACCGCGACCTTGGCCCGGATCGGCCCGCTGATGCCCCGGTCGGCCCAGCGGTTCGGCGGGTCGTACTCGGTGATCTCGGTGACCACCTCGCGCTCACGGCCGCCAATCCGACGGACGGTTATGCACTTGGACCCGACGCGGGTCGGCGCGCCGTCCAGGTGACCAGTCACGCAACCCTGCTGCCACTCGGACATCTTGGCCGGATCCGTGACGTAGGCGAACGCCTCCGCCGCGGGTCGCTTGACCTCCGTGCTGGCGACGATCACACCCATCGGACACCTCCTGTCGCATCGAACGGTCACTCCGGTCTACCGAGCATGACGCAAGACGACGCCGTCGTGTGACAGCAGATCGGTCAGGCCCAGGCGAGGGCGCTGACGTAGGATCAGAGCGTGCTCGCGCCGGTTGATCGCGTCGAGGTGACGGTCGTGATCGACAACTACCTCGACCTGCTGATGGCAGGCCAGAAGGGCGTCGTCCGCTATCAGGCGCGAGACTTCGGTGCGGCTGCGCATCTGGTGGCCGAGCACGGATTCTCCGCGCTGGTCAGCGTCGAGCGAGACGGAGTCCGGCACGATGTGCTCTACGACGCCGGCCTCACTCCGCACGCGGTGGCCGGCAACCTCGACGTACTCGAGGTGCCCGTGGGTGACTTGCGTGCCATCGTCGTCTCGCACGGTCACGCCGATCATCACGGCGGCCTCGAGGGGCTGGTCCGCCGTCGCGGCCGCTCGCGGTTGCCGCTGGTGATTCACCCCGATGCGTGGCGCGAACGCAGAGTCGTCTTTCCGACAGGCGGCGAAGTCCGCCTGCCGCCGCCAAGTCGGCACGACCTCGAAGCCGAGGGGCTCGAGGTCGTCGAGGAGCGCGCGCAAAGCCTCCTGCTCGACGGCGCCGTCCTCGTCTCCGGGCAGGTCGAGCGAGTGACCGAGTTCGAAACCGGCTTTCCGATCCACGAGGCGCGCGACGGTGCCGCTTGGCAACCCGACCCGATGATCTGGGACGACCAGGCGCTCGTCGTCAACGTGCGTGGCGAGGGCCTGGTGATCGTCTCCGGCTGCTCGCACGCCGGCGTGATCAACGTTCTGCGTCACGCCCAGCGTCTCACCGGGGAGGCACGCATCGCGGGTCTTCTTGGTGGCCTGCATCTCACCGGGGGGTTGTTCGAGGCACGCATCGGGCCAACGGTTGAGGCGTTGCGCGACGCCGGCGTCGGTCGTGTCCTGCCCGCGCATTGCTCGGGCTGGAGGGCGGTCCATGAGGTCGCCCGCACGATGCCCGACGCCTTCGTGCAGTGCGCGGTGGGAACGACCGTGACGTTCGGGGCTTCGGGGGCCTGCAAGCCACGCTGAAGCTTTCGCCGGATGCCGGTCGAGGTCACGCTCATCGACCGGCGCAACTTCCACCTGTTCCAGCCGCTGGCAATCTGGCTGACGGTCCACCTCTTCTATCTGATCGGCTTCGAGAACCGGCTGCTGGTGCTGATCCGGTGGTCGTTCAGCTTCGCAACGCATCGGCGCGGGGCGCGGCTGATCGCAGGTGACGACGGGCGCTAGGCCAAGGCTGGTGGTGTCGCACCCAGGATCACCAGACTTCTTGTCAGGCCGCGAAGCGAGGGGCAACCTGTGGGAATGAACAAGACCTCATTTCTCGGCAGCAAGCCCATCAACCGCATCGGCTTCGGCGCAATGCAACTCGCCGGTCCCGGCGTATTTGGACCACCGCGCGATCCCGACGGCGCCCGCGCCGTGCTGCGCCGCGCGATCGAACTCGGCGTCGACCACATCGACACCGCTCAGTACTACGGCCCGGACGTCGTCAATGACCTGATCCGCGAAAGCCTGCATCCGTATCCGGAGGACCTGAAGCTCGTGACCAAGGTCGGCGGCCGCCGCGACGACAGCGGCGCCTGGCTGCCGGCGCAGAGCCCCGCCGAGCTGCGCTCCGGAGTGGAAGACAACCTGCGCTCGCTGCAGGTCGAGCGGATCGACCTCGTCAACCTCCGCCTGATGAGCGCCGAGCCCGACGGCGATCTCATGGCCGAGCAGCTCGGGACGCTCGAGGATCTGCGGCGCGAAGGCAAACTCGACCTGATCGGCATCAGCGAGGCCGGAGCCGGGACCGTCCGCCGCGCGCTCGAGCTCGTCGACATCGCCGAGGTCCAGAACGCCTACAGCGTCGTCAACCGCTCCGGGGAGGATGTGCTCGAGTTGTGCATTGAGCGAGAGATCGCGTTCGTGCCCTACTTCCCGCTCGGATCGGCATTCACTGGTGGCCCTCGTCAGCTCGCCCAGGATCCGGTCATCGCCGCGGTCGCGCAGCGGCGCGGAATCAGCCCCACGCAGGTCGCACTCGCATGGCTGCTCTACCGCTATGAGCGGATGCTGTTGATTCCCGGCACCAGCTCCGTCGAGCACCTCGAGCAGAACATGGCGGTGGCGGACGTTGAGCTCAACGAGCAGGACCTGGCCGAGCTCGAGAACGCCACGCAGCTGGGCGATCCGGTCGCCGCCGCCCACGAATGAGCTAACGGGTTACAGGCTCGCGAGCGCCGCGCGAGTGGCCTCATCCGCCGGCGCGTAGACGGCCATCCTCAGCTCTGGCTGGCCCGTCGGCACGGTCTGAGCGTGATGCAGGCGCAGGATGCCGAGCCGCGGGTGCTCGATGACCTTGGTCCCACGCTGGGCCTCGATCACCTCGTGCTCGTTCCACCACTCCGAGAACAGCTCGCTGTGCTCGCGGATCTGCGCCAGGAACTGCTCGTACTCGGGCTCGCCGGCGTGGCGCGCGTACTCGGCGCGAAATCGCGCCAGGGTGTTGCGAGCCGTCGCCTCGCGCTGCGGGGTCATTCCTTCAGGGCCAGGGTCGACCATCAGCAACCACAGCAGGTAACGCCGGTCGGCAGGCAGGTGATCAGGCGAACCGAGAACGACGGATGCCGCCCGGTTCCAGGCGAGGATTCGCGTCATCGGCCCAAGCAGATACGCCGGATTCGGATTCAGCGACTCGACCAGCGCGGTCAGCTGACTGATTTCTCCGAGCTCTTCCCCGTCGGCGCCGGCCACGTCGTCGGCCAGCGGAAGCTCAGTTCGCGCCAGGGCGAACAGTGTCTTGCGCTCGGCGGGGTCAAGCCGCAGCGCGCGAGCAAGCGCATCGAGAACCTCCGGCGACGGATTGATGTCGCGGCCCTGCTCGAGCCACGTGTACCAGGACACTCCGACCCCCGCGAGCGCGGCGACCTCCTCGCGCCTGAGGCCGGGCGTGCGGCGGCGCCCTCCGCTGTCCGGAAGCCCGACGTCCGCCGGCGACAGGCGCGCCCGTCGCGAGCGCAGGAACGCCCGCAGCTCATCGCGCCGAACGGATGAAGAGGCGACAGCCACTGGACTCAGACGACTGTAGCCCGTCGGCTGCATCGGGGGCCGCGATAGCCTGGCGAACGTGACTACCCGCCCAGACGACGCGCCGCCCGTTGCCGGTCCCTACATCCAGACGGTGTCCGGGCGCTGGGTCAATCCGTTCGAGCCTGACCCCGCACAACTCGACGAACGCGACATCGCGCGAGCGCTGGCCAACCTGTGCCGGTTCGGCGGCCACAGCCGGGTTTTCTATTCCGTCGCTCAGCATTGCGTGATCGTGTCGCGCGTCGTCGAGGAGCGCGGCGGCGACGTCGAGGACGTGTTCGCCGCACTCATGCACGACGCAAGCGAGGCCTACCTGGGCGACATGCCGCATCCGATCAAGCACCGCAGCGAGCTCGGCGCATCATTCCGCGAGGCGGAGGCCGGACTCGAGGCAGTGATCCGCGACCGGTTCAAGATCAAGGCGGATGTCCCGGAGATCAAGCGCGTTGACCGCGCTCTGCTTGCAACGGAACGGCGCACGTTCAGCGCCGAGTCGTGGCATTGGCCCGAGCTCGACGACGTTGAGCCGCTCGACCTCGAGCTCACCGCATGGCCGCCTGACAAGGCCGCCGACGAATTCGCCAGGCGCTACGCCGAGCTCGAGGCCAAGCGCTGATCCGCGGGACGCCGTTCAGCCGGCGGCTGCTACGGAGTTGACCGCGGCGGTGATCCGTTCCACCGCCTCGTCCGGGTGCGAGACCATCGCCACGTGATTGCTCGCCACCTCGACGGTGTCTGCGCCCATGCGCGCGGCAAATTGCCTTTCCGCGTCGGGCGGAATCGCCTGGTCGCCCTCGGCCACCAGATACCACGACGGCAGCGACTTCCACGCCGGAACTCCCATCACGTCGCTGAGGGCGGACACGTGCAGGGGCTGCTGGACCGCGTACATGACCTTCGCCTGCACCGGATCGACGTCGGCGGCGAAGTGGTTGACGAAGTCGTCCTCCGGCAGCCAGGCGAATCCCTCTGAGTCGATGTCCAGGTGCGCCAGCGCCGGCGTTGGCGGACCCTGTTGGAGCAGGGCCCCGATTGACTCGCCCTCGTCGAGCCCGAACGCCGCGATGTAGACGAGACCGACCACGTTCGGCGCATCGGTGCCGAGCGCGGTCATGATCTGACCGCCGTACGAATGGCCGGCCACGACCGTCGGTCCGTTCTGGCGGCCGAGCACCAGCCGCAGCCGATCGACGTTGTTCGCAAGCGCGTTCATCGGAAACTGCGGCGCGGTCACGTTGTAGCCCTCGGCCTGGAGTCGCTCGGTCACGGCACTCCAGCTTGAGCCGTCGGCCCACGCCCCATGTACGAGCACGATGTTCGGCAAGTCAGGCATATCTGTCCGGTCCTCTCTGAGTCGGGTCCGGAGAACCTAGCGGCCGCGATCTGCCGCGTGTCACCGGCGTGTGAAGACCAGTAACTCGCGGCCTAGGCGCGTTCTGTCTGCTCGGGCAGTAGCACGTAGCAGGTGTGGCCAGCCGGCATGCGGTTCATCGCGCGCGCTGATGGCCGACGGCCTTGTCGACGAACTGCACCTCTTCGTCTACCCGATCGCGCTCGGAGAGGGCTCGCGACTGTTCGGCGATGGCTTGCACGCGAAGTTCGCACTGTCCGAAAGCGAGACGTACGACAACGGAGTCGTGCATCTCGCCTACCGCCGCGCGAGCTAGCTGACACGAAGCGGCTTATTGATCGCCGGCGGGCATCGGCTCAGCCAGCGCAGCGCGCGACGCCGGCGCGCTGAATGGGTCCGCAAAGTACTGGCTCTCGTGCGTGACGAGCCCGTCACCGAACTCCATGATGCTGACCGAGTAAGTGGGTGCGCCATCGTAGGTGATCACGCACTCGCTGACCCACAGGTCCCCGCCGCCGAGGATCCGGCGGACGGTGAAATGTCGTTCGGCAGGGTGCCCGCCGCGTTGCGCCTGGATCTTCGCCCGGCCCCTGAAGCGCTCGCCGGACTGCGGGTAGTCCAGGATCCCGTCCGCGGCGTAGATCTCGTGCTCGAGTTCGACGTCGCCACTCTCGGAGGCATCCCAGTGCTGCTGGATCCGAGCCCGGATCTCGGCGTCTCGATCCTGTGTGCTGCTCACCCGTTCGCCCCCGATCTGCGGTTCAAGTGTCACGGCCCCGCTGGCCGGATCCTATCCGAGGGTTGTCAGGCGCCCGCGCGATCCTTGCCAGAGCTCCGGAGGGATTTCACGTCAGTGGGATCGAGCCGGTCGGGGCCGACCGTGGGTCGCAGCGCCTTCCGACCCCCATTCAGAACGATTCTCAAAGCCACGGGCTGCAGCGAGTTCGTCTTCTCCGCACCGACCGACGACCGATGCTGGGAGGATGAAGCTCGATGCGTCGTTTCAACATCCTGACCGGCGAGCTTCCGGTGCACCAAGACCGGCCCGGCTACGCGTGGCACGGCCGTCGTTGGTTGGGGCGCGAGCACGATCTGCGGTGGTTTGGTGCCAGCGTCTACGAGCTGCCCGAGGGCGAGTGGACGTTCCCGTTCCACTACCACCACGGGGTTGAGGAGTGGGTGTACGTCGTCACGGGCGCGCCGACGCTGCGGGACCCGGCCGGCGAGCGGGTGTTGGCCGCCGGGGATCTCGTCTGCTTTCCGAGCGGCCCGGACGGGGCCCACGCGGTCCGCGGGCCCGGGCGGGTAGTGATGTTCTCCGGCGTGGCTGCAACCGGGACGGCCTCGGTGTCCGTGTATCCGGACTCCGACAAGCTCGGCGTGCGGCCGCCCGACGGCGGCCCGGATCGTCTCGACTTCCGGCGTGGCGACGCCGTCGGCTACTGGGATGGCGAATGACCGCGGCACCGCGGCCCATAGTCAACGCAGCGACGGTCGACGTCGTGCCCGAAACCGACGTGCCGCCTGGGTTCCGTAGCCGCTACCGACAGCTGCGGCCGATGCTCGGGGGCGAGATGCTCGGTGCCACCGTCTACGAGCTCGATCCCGGCGAGCGCAGCAGCCCGTATCACTACGAACTCGGCAACGAGGAGTGCCTGCTCGTACTCGCGGGCACCCCGACCCTGCGCCACCCGGAGGGACGCGATGAGCTCGAGGTCGGCGACTTGGTCGTGTTTCCCGAGGGTCCGGACGGCGCCCACCAGCTGATCAACGAATCGGCCGCGGTGGCGCGGGTGCTGATCCTGTCGACGATGCGAGAGCCATGCGGATATGCATATCCGGACAGCGGCAAGCTCTCCACCCTCGGCGGCGTCTTCCGGCTCGCCGACGCAGTCGACTACTGGGACGGCGAATCGGCCGGTTGACGCCGCGGCCGCCGCGCCACCGCGCCGGGGAACGATGCCATGGACCAGCTCACACCATCGATGACTCGCGAAGAAGTTGCCGCCGTGCTGGGCAACGACATGCTCTACTCCGCCGGCCGCGACAGCCTCTATACGGTCGACGAGCTCATGGCCGGCTACCGGTCAGACGCGCCGATGCAGAGCCTCGATGCGCGCATTGCGGCTCACGTCGCGGCGTCGGGTGTCCCGCCTGCGGATGTCGTGGAAGCCATCGCTCAGGTGGTCCACGACCAGGGCGTCGACCAGGCCATGCGCGCCTACGTCGCGGCGTCTGTCGCCGCCGGGCGACACGTCGCGGGCGTCATGGGTGGGTCCTCGACGCCCAGAGATGCTCCCGCCTACCGACTCGCCGCTGAGACCGCGAAGGCGCTCAGCGAGGCCGGGTTCCTCGTCGCCACCGGTGGGGGGCTCGGGATCATGGAGGCGGGCAACCTCGGCGCTTATTTCGCGGGGTATCCGCAGGCGGATCTGCACGCCGCCATCGACGAGCTCAAACGCTCGCCGAGCTACGCCGGACACGAAGCCGAGTACATCGACAGCGCACGCGCCGTCGCGGCGGCTCGGCCCGCCGGCGCGCCAAGCCTCGCCGTCGCGACCTGGCGCTTCGCCGACGAACCGATCAGCCAGTTCGCCACCGACATCGCCAAGCTCTTTCAGAACTCGGTCCGGGAGGACGGCCTGCTCAGCATCGCCGACGCCGGCGTGACGTACTTCCAGGGCGACTTCGGAACGCTTCGGGAGATCTTCCAGGACCTCTCCCAAAACGCCTCCGCCCAGCCGGCGCATCAGATGGCGATGGTCTTCGTGGACAGCGAGACTTACGGGCAACCGGGCTCGCCTTTTTACCTCGCCCGTGCCCGTGCGCGCGAGGCTTTTCCGCCATTCGAGGATCTGATCACGCTCGCCGACTCGGCCGAGGCAGTGGTGGCGGCGATCACCGCCGCCCGCGACCGCCGGACCCCGCTCGGCCGCTAGCGTGACGCTCACCGCCGGCCGCTCAGAAGCGGTGGCGAGCCAGCCGCAGCCCGCCGCGCGCGGCACCGTCGTTGGTAACGGCGGCCAGAGCGGGCACCATTTCGCTCGTTACCAGCCCTGCCCGGTCGGTGACCTCGTCAACGATCCGGAATGACCTTGCGATGCCCTCCGGGCTGTCGACGATGATCGTGACCATCGGGACGTGACGTCGGAGCTGCAGGAGCCGGTCGCCGTGTGGTGCGTGTTCGCCGTGAAAGCCCCAGATTCCGCGCAGGCAGGTCGCGCCGGCCGCCCCGCTCTCGCGCAGCGCACGGATCAGTGCGACGTGCAGCGGCCGATTGCCGTGTCGCGCCTGTTCCGAGGTGTAGACCATCAGCTTCTGCCATACCGCCATACCGTGCTCGTCCTTCGACGGCAGTGGCGTCGGCTCTGCCAGAAGTCGACCGTCGATCTTGCACACCGTGGCGCGTTCGAGGGTGACGAGCGGGCGGCTGAGCAGCGTGCCCAGCTCGGGCAGCACCTCCGCGATCTGCTCGCCCGCGCCAACCGTGATGATCATCATCGGCACGTCGGCGTTGCGCCCGAAGAATCTTGCCCGCTCGCGGACGCCGTGGGCGGTGCCGTCGACTCCGAGCAGCACGGTTGCGCCCGCCAGGCGACGCCGGTGGAGAAGGTCGGAGATCGCAACGAACGCGGGCGTCCCGTTGATCCGCTCCTGACGCCCCAAGTAGATCGTCAGCTTGGTGGCCTCGTTGAGCTCCTCGGGCATTGACACCGGTTGGATCTCACCGGTGAGCATCCGTGCGCGCTCGAGCGTGATCAGCCCATGACGCTTGATCGCCATCACCTCGTCGAGCAGCGTCTCGATCCGGGTGCGCGTGTCCACCGCGACCGACACGAGCGGCAGGTCCTCCGACAGCGTCAGCAGGCGGTCGGTGCGCAGGTGGTGCTTGAGCCCGAACCCCTCCGCACCGCGAAGCATCACGCTGGTCTGGACCGCCTCGCGGCCGTATAGATCGAGCAACGCGTCGGCGACGAATTGGTCTTCGGTGCGGTGGCGCTCGCCGAAGTAGGTCGTCAGCTTGAGGCAGTCGTCGTTCACAGATGCGATCCGATCAGACGACCCAGCGCCGCCGCAGCCAGACCTGCGCCGAGGCTCACGATCAGGTTGGCGCCGGCGTTGACCTGGTCACCGGATTCGGTCAGCCGCTGGCTCTCGAGCATCCACGTCGAAAACGTCGTGTAAGAGCCGATCGAGGCGGTACCCGCCAGCAGCAGGCTTTCGCCGTTCAGGGCCAGACCGGTCAAGAGGCCGAGCAGGAACGCCCCCGAGGCATTGACGGCCAGCGTGCCGGCAGGGAAGTCGGATGGCACGCGACTGGCGACGATCCCGTCCACGAAGAACCGCGCCAGCGCGCTGGCGCCCCCGATTGCGCCCACGGCCACCCATTCGAGCGGGCTCACGCAACTGTCCTGACTCGTCGCGCGAACGCGGTTGCGAGCTGGACGCTGGCGTATCCGAGGACGGCGCTTGCTGTCGCGTAGCCGACGGCGAGCGCATAGCGGTGCACGTCGAGCATCTTGAGGATCTCCACCTGAACCGTTGAGAAAGTAGTCAGCGCCCCGCAGAAGCCGGTCCCGAGCAAGGGTCGTCGGTAGGCGGAAAGCGGCAGGCGCTCCTGCAGACGGGTCGTGAAATAACCCAGCAGAAATGCCCCCAGGATGTTGACCGCGAATGTCGCCCACGGCCACGAGGGCGCGCTCGCGAGACCGACCTGGAGCAGTCCGACCCGTGCCAGCGCTCCGATCGTGCCGCCCGCGAAGATCGCGGCCAGTTCGCGCACGTCTCGGCCCGGCACGCTAGCGGCCGGCCGATCCCGTACTTGGCGCGAAAGTGTGTTGCGGCGAGATGATGCCCGCAGGGTATAGGCCATCACCGCCGTCCTACGCGCTCCAAAGAGCATCTGCTTCCACCGTTCTGTTCGGTAGAAGCCATCAGCCGTGGCGGCGGTTTCAGGCGGGCTTCATCGCCTGCTTCGATCTTACAGAGCGGTCCGTGATCGGCGCCTCGACGAAACGCCGGCGCTACCTCTCAACACGTAGCGCTCTCGTCACAGGTTTTGCGCTGAGTTGAAGCAGCGCGTGACCCACGTGTCACGCGAGTCCTGGAACGCTGGGTCCCATGGATCAGCCTCCCGATCTAAGGGGTCATATAGACACCGTCGATCGGGAGCCCGATCGACGGGTGGCGGTGTTGGCCGCACGGCAGCACGGCGTGGTGGCTCGCCGTCAGCTGCTGGCGCTTGGGTTCAGTCCGATGATGGTCAAGACGCGTGTCGCTGCCGGCCGGCTGCACCGCATCCACCGGGGCGTGTACGCCGTCGGCCACGGCAAGCTCACTCTCAAAGGCCGATGGATGGCCGCCGTGCTGGCTTGTGGGCCAGAGGCGTTCCTGAGCCACCGCGCCGCGCTCGCGCTATGGGACGTGCAACAGAAAGAAAGCGGCGCGATCGAGGTGACCGTTCGCGGACCGGGCAAGCCGGGACCCGATGGCGTACTGGTCCGTTGCACTCGCGTGCTCGCCGATCACGATGCCACCGAGGTCGACGGGATTCCTGTGACCTCGCTCGCGTGGACAGTCGTCGACTTCGCCTCCACCGCCACCCAGCGCCAGGTCCGCTCTGTCCTCGAGGCCCTCGAGCGGCGCCGGATCTACATCGGCCGGGAGCTCGACGAACTGCTCGGGCGAACGCCGAACCGCAAGGGCGCAAAGACTCTCCGACGAGCCATCGCCGAGATCACCGGCCCGGCTCCGTGGCTGCAATCAAAACTCGAGGAGACCTTCCACGAGCTGGTCCGCGCGTCGGACCTGCCCGCCTACGAGGCCAACGTACTCGTCGAGGGGGAGCGCGTCGACGCGCTGTGGCGCGGCGAGCGCGTGATCGTCGAGCTCGACGGGTTCGCGTTTCACAAGTCCCGCGCGCAGTTCGAGAAAGACCGCCGACGAGACGCCAAGCTACAAGTCGCCGGCTACATAGTCCTCCGCGTCACCCAGCATCGCCTCCAGAACGAGCCCGAGGCCGTCCTCGCCGACCTACGAGCGCTGCTCACCGCCGGACGGCTTGCGCACCTGCACGAAAAGTGATATCTAATAGAAATCACTTTTCGCGGGGCACGTTTTCAATTGGAGGCATCATGAGTACACACGTCGGGCCCCACCGGCAGCCAACGGCGGCACCAGTCAGTCACGCCGGAACCGGTGTCGAGATCCACGAGCGGCCTGCCTGGGCGATCACCGGCTGGGCCGGCGTACTCGTCGTCGCCGGCTGCATCGCCGCCTGCTTCGCGCTCGCGGGGACGGGCTGGCTCGCTGCGCCGATCGTCGTCGGCGTGCTCGTGGCGAGCTCGCTGATGATCGTGCAGCCCGGCCAGACAAAGGTCGTGCGGTTCTTCGGCACCTACGTTGGGACCATCCGCCGAGCGGGACTGTGGTGGACCGTGCCGCTGGCCGATCGTCGCAGCCTGAGCATCCGCGTCCGCAACTTCGAGACCAATCGGCTGAAGGTCAACGATGCAGAGGGCAATCCGGTGGAGATCGCCGCGATCGTCGTCTGGCAGGTGGCGGACACCGCGCAGGCGGTCTACGCCGTGGACGACTTCGTGGACTTTGTCCACGTGCAGGCCGAGTCGGCGCTGCGCCACGTCGCGACCACACATCCGTACGACGAGGCCGACGGGGAGGGCACGTCGTTGCGCGGATCGACCGACGTCGTCGCCGGGGAGCTCGCGCAGCAGATGGCTGAGCGGATCGTGATCGCCGGGGTGCAGATCATCGAGGTGCGGATCAGCCATCTCGCATACGCGTCGGAGATCGCACAGGCGATGCTCCGCCGCCAGCAGGCCAACGCCGTGGTGGCGGCCCGCTCCCGGATCGTCGACGGCGCCGTGGGGATGGTCGACATGGCGCTGTCCCGGCTCGATGAGCGTGGAATCGTCGAGCTCGACGAGGAGCGCAAAGCGGCGATGGTCAGCAACCTGATGGTGGTGCTGTGCGGCGACCAGCCGCCAACCCCCGTCGTCAACACCGGATCGCTCTATACGTGAGCAGCGAGCGCAAGCAGGTCCCGCTGCGCCTCGACCCCGCCGTCCACGACGCGCTGTCTCGGTGGGCCGCCGACGAGCTGCGCAGCCTCAATGCCCAGATTGAGATCCTCCTTCGGAGAGCCCTGGACGACGCGGGCCGGATGCCCAAGCAGGCCAAGGCGATCCCGCGTCGTGGCCGGCCGCCGGTCCGAAGCGCCTGAGGCCTAAGACGATCCTGTCGCCGATTAGACTTCCGCGCGCGGCGAGGGCCGCACCCAGTCCGCCGGAAAGGGCCGAGCCCACCCTCTCGTCTCGAGCACGTTGACCAAGCTTCCTCTCCAGCCGGACCAGGCGGGCGCCCGGCGCGACGGAAGGGAGCAACAGTGACTTTTCAGCTCAGCCTTGAGCAGCTGCGCAAGCAGGCCAAGGAGCGCGTGCGCGATCGGCGTGCCGAGGGCCAGGACGTCAAGCTGGCCGAGGTGCAGTTCGAGCTCGCTCGCGAGCTCGGCTTCCAAAGCTGGCCGAAGCTGAAGGCGTACGTCGAGCGCCTCGGGCTCGAGCAGCCGTTTCGCACGGACCTCGACTACTACGAGGGGCGCGCCCACGGAATCGCCACGGTGAACGGAGTGAGCGCCGCGGACGCGCGACGCGACCTCGCGGCGCGTCACGGGTTCTCGAGCTGGCGCGAGCTGCGCCGCCACGTCGAGGCGATGAGCAGCGGCGATGAACCGCCGACGCCGTTCGTGCTCGCCTATCGGGCGAGCGAGGACAACGACCGCGACACCCTGGTCGGGCTCCTCGACCGGTTCCCCGATCTCGTCGCGCAGCGCGGGACAAATGGCAACGATCTCCTTGGGATGGCCGGAGATCCGGCGATCGTGTCGCTGCTGCTCGAGCGAGGCGCGGACCCCAACCGCGGCAACGACTACGGGTGGACGAAGCTGCACCAGGCCGGCTACGGCAACGACCGCGAGCTTGCCGAGCTGATGCTCGACGCCGGCGCGCGCACCGACCTGTTTGCCCGCGGCGAAGGCGGCACGCCGCTGATCGCGGCGCTGTTCTGGGGCCATCGCGAAGTCGCACCGCTTCTCGGCCGCGAACCGGCGAATCTGCGGGTTGCCGCCGGGCTTGGCGACCTCGAGCTGATCCGGGATCTCGTCGGCACGCCGCAGGCCGGCGCATACCGCGGCTTCTATCGACCTCACGGCGGCTTCCCAGCCTGGCAGCCCTCAGACGATCCCCAGGAAGTGCTCGACGAGGCGCTCGTCTGGGCCGCCAAGTCCGATCGTGTGCAGGCATTACCGGTGCTGGTCGAGCTCGGCGCTCGCATCGACGCCGATCCGTACCGCGGGACTGCGCTCACCTGGGCGGCGGCAAACGGCCGCGTTGACTCGATCCGGACGCTCGTAGGGCTCGGCGCAGATGTGGATCAGCGCGGCACGTTCGGGGGTCCCGGCCACGGCGAAGGCGTCACCGCGATCCACCTCGCGGCGCAATCAGGACAGCGGGAGGCGGTCGCGGCGCTGCTCGAGCTCGGAGCGGATCCGCTCATCCAAGACAAACTTCACGGCGGCAACGCGCTCGGATGGGCACGCTCCAACGGCCACGACGACCTCGCCGGTCTCCTGCCTTGACGTCGCGCTGCTAGGCCGCGCCGCAGAATCCGGCCATGTCAGCCGTGATGGCGACGATCCCGAGCAGCGTGCCGTCGGCGTCGACGACCGGAACGCGTCGCGCGTCGGTGCTCGTTGCGGTCGAGTACCCGAGTTGCGCGGGCGCGTCGGGCGACACCGTGGGGCCATCGTGCGCATACCCCGCGGCCGGCGCCTGCGGATCCGCCACGCCATCGAGATCATTGAGCGTGAGCGAGCCCGCGTAACGTCCCTCCTCAGCGAGCAGCGCCATCCGCCGGTGCGGGCTGGCGGCGAACCACGCCCTGACATCCGCCACGGTCGCGCCGGCAGCGAGCACGTTGAAGTGCTTGTGCACCACATCGGCCACCGTCAGCTCCGCCGCGTCGTCCACGTGCCGCGCCACGCGCTTCAAGCTACCAAGACGCGGTAGTCGCAGGTTGACTCTGCCGCCGGGATGCGCCAACGATCGTCACGAGAGGCGGCACCTGACCGTCGACGACGACGTCAAGGGCGGGCGCCGGAGCAGACATCCTGGCTTCAGAAGTCGAGCGTCTCGCGGTGCCTAGCCTGGCCCGGCTTCCCACGGTTGCGGCGATCACGAGCGGGAACGGACGTGTGATCTCCTCCAACAGCCCACAGCTGATGCCCGGCATGGCCCTCAAGCCCGACCGGGCGCAAGCCACCATGCGCCCGGCGGCGACGGCCGATGACCTGCCATCGCGGTCGCGGCTTCCTTGCGTACTGCTGGTGCAAACGGCGTGACGGATCTGTGCAAGGATCGCGCCGATGGCGGCAAGGATCCACCACCTCAACTGCGGGACGTTGTGCCCATACGGCGGCAAGATCGTCAGCGGCGAGGGCGGCTGGACCGGCGCACGAATCGTGTGCCATTGCCTGTTGGTCGAGACCACTGACGCCCTTGTGCTGATCGACACCGGAATGGGTGTCGACGATCTTCGCAGCCCGTACCGCAACCTCGGCGTCCCGTTCACAGCCGCGTTCAGGCCGAAGCGTGACACGTCCCAGACTGCGCTGGAAGAGGTCCGTCGGCTGGGCTTTGCCCCAGGAGACGTTCGCCACATCGCGTGTACCCACCTCGACCTCGACCACGCCGGCGGGCTCCCGGACTTCCCGCACGCCGAAGTCCACGCCTTCAAGCCCGAGTACCAGGCGGCGATCGATCCGACCCTGCGCGACCGGATGCGCTATCCAAGCGGCCACTTCGCCCATGCTCCGAAGTGGCAGGTCCACGACGTCGACGGCGATGAGTGGTTCGGCTTTCAGAGCATCCGGGTCCTGCCCGGCGTCGACCCGATGATCCTGATGATTCCGCTGGTCGGTCACACGCGCGGCCACACCGCGATCGCCGTGCGTGACGGAGACGGCTGGCTGTTGCATTGCGGCGACGCCTACTTCCATCGCGGCGAGGTCGAGACCCCTCCCCATTGCCCGCCGGGCCTGGCCATCTTCCAGAAGCTGATGGCGCAGGACGACAAGGTGCGCGCCGCCAACCAGCAACGGCTGCGCGAGCTGGCTCGCACGAAGGTCGGCGAGGTTCGTCTGTTCTGCGCGCACGACCCGGTCGAGCTGGAACGCGAGAGCGCCTAGAGCGGACCGTCTTGCTTGCGCATTGAGTCCCGCCATCAAGGGCGCTTGAGAGCAGATCGCTCGAATCGACCACAGACACCTCTAACGCCGGCGATCGTGCTTTGGCGTGTGACGCATGGCTTGATCACGGCCGGTTTCTTGGCCGCGATCGCAGCAATCTGGACGGCAGCGATCACCGGTCGGAAAGGCAGGTGGCTGAGCGCTGCGATCGCCGCGGTGGCGTGTGAGGGCGTGGTCGTGGCGCTCAACCATGGCGACTGCCCGCTAGGCCCCATCGGCGAGCGCGTCGGCGATCCCATCCCATTCTTTGAACTGCTGTTGTCGCCAAGGGCTGCGCGTCGTGCGGTTCCCGCTCTCGGAGCGTTCACGGCCACCGGAGCCGCGATAGTTGCGGCGCGCGACGTGCGGAAGCGGCGCACTTGACCCGCAGGCAATACGAGAAGGCCATCGCGTGCCTCGGTGCGGTCACGGCGATCGGCGCAGCCGGGGGCGCGATCTATGGCCTAAGCGGCGCTCCCGATCTTCCTCGCGAGTGGCTCGACGGCTCGCCATTCCGTGACTACCGAGTCCCGAGTCTGGTTCTCGGATTCGGGGTTGGAGGCACCAGCGCCGCCTCGGCTGTGATCGCTTGGCGCGGTTGCGAGAACGCCGGATCTGCGGCGATGATCGCCGGATCGGTGCTCACCGGCTGGATCATCGTGCAGGTGCGGATCATCGGCCCGCGCAGCTTCCTTCAGCCGCTGATGGGCGGAGTCGGCATTTCCATGGTTACGCTGGGCACGCGACTCCAATTCCGAAACGGAGGTGCTTGATGGAGTGGACGCTCGAGGTCGTTGTGCTGCCGGTGAGCGACATCGATCGATCGATCGCGTTCTACCGCGACCAGGTTGGCTTCCGGCTCGATCACGACACCCGCAACGAGCACATGCACGTCGTGCAGCTCACTCCGCCCGGCTCAGGCTGCTCAATCGTGTTCGGGGACCTGCCGTCGCAGAACGAGATGACGCCCGGGTCGATGAAGGGCCTTCAGCTGGTGGTCCCCGACGCCGGCGCAGCGCGTCAGGAGCTCGCCGACCGCGGCGTCGAGGTCAGCGATCTGATGGTGATGGCGCCGACCGACGGGGGCACGTTCTTCGGCTTCAGCGACCCGGACGGCAACTCATGGGCCGTACAGGAGATCAAGGCTCGCGAGCGCACGCCGCTCATTCCTAAGGAGCACACCGGGCTCGGGGAATGGGCGCGCAGGTGACCTGATCACCGGAACACGTCCAGCCACACACGGCGCCCACGCGCATCGAAGTAGCCACGCGTGTCGCGGTCGGGAACACGCTGCGGCAGGCCGCTAAGGGACATCCACAACGCGGGGTGCACAACGCGCCCACCAGCCAGTTGCACGGCGACCGCGTGGCCGCCGTGGCGGAACGTCTGATCGGTCGTGCACTTGATCTCAGGCCCGCCGAGGGGGTCGCGCGAGCGCTGGCCCGACGGCAGGATGTAGCGACCGCGCGCGATCTCCTCCGAAGCGCCGCCGCGGCGGTCGAGTAACCGTACGAGCGCGTCGCCGACGATGTTGCCGGCCTGGGCCGACGTCGACTCGGAGTCGTCGGAGTGGCCGCAACCGAAGCGATCGCGCGACGACGGGTCGAGGTCGGTGGCCGATGGGATGCCGACCGCGTTGCCCGCGGGGAAGATGTATCCGAGCATGTCTTCGCCGAGCCCGTCGACGAAGCGAAACGGAGCATGCATGTGCGGCACCAGCCACGGAGGCAGCGAGGCGCTCGGATCGGGCATGTCCTGCGGTCCGAGGAAGCCGCGCAGATACGTGTATGGAAACGCCTCGCCCGGGATCGAGATGAACTCGCCGTCACCGATCTGGAACGCCGCTACGTTGGACCGAAGCGACTCGCCGGTCGAGCCGCCGTTGACCCCCACCGGCGAGGCGACCGTGCAAGCCGCGTTGTACGCGGGCCGCTGAGCGAACACGCCCAGGCTCGCGCCGAGGATGAACAGCTCGTTCTGGAGCCTGATGCAGATGCTCGATCGTGCCCCCCAGATCAGGTTGGTGTGCGAGTTGTGGTACCTGCCGGCCTTCAGCGCCTGGATGATCGGCCCGGCCATGTCGGTCCCGAACGCCTTGGTCTCGCCGGTGTACCCGACGGGCACGTGAAGCGCACCGGTCGCGTCTACGCCGTGCGGAGCTCTGAACAGGGTGCGGCAACCCGCGGAGTGGCTGGCGTCGACGAACTGCCGCGGGGTGCGGGAAATCGCGGATCGGTACACCTCCGGGCTCTCGACCGAGCCCACCGCTCCAGCCATTTCGATCGCGACCCCTCCCAGTCGGCGCTCCAGCGAGCCGCGGAAGAAGTTGATCCAGTCCGACGACACCCAGCGGTTCTGCGCGTCAAGCGTCGGCGTGCCGCCGTTGAAGCCGAGCGTCTCGTCGTGCTGACTGACGCTGGCGAGCGTGACGATCGTGCGACCGCGTGGGTCGACCGCCTGCAGCACGGGGATGTGCTGGTCGTCGACGAACGGATACGAGGACCAGCACTGGCGGACGTTGGCTGGCTCGAGGACCTCCGTGTAGCGGATCGTCGCCGGGCGCCGTGCGCGGTAGGCCCGCTCGATTGCGCGCGCGCTCTGGTCGACCAGGTAGCTGACCCAGTAGTTGTTGACGCCAGAAGCGGTTTGGGAGACACCACCGAGACCGAGGCTGTCCGGGGCAGACTCGTCGTGAGTGGCAGAGATGAAGATGTTGCTCAAGCGGTAGCCGTCGGCACGGACCTTTGCCCGGATCCGCTGCTGGTAGACGTTGAACAGCCCTTCCTGGTCGACGACCTCGACGGCCACGGTTTGGCGGCCGTTCGACACAACCATCGCGCGCGCCCCCACCGGATCGGCGACGTGGTCGTAGAAGCGCGGGGTGTTCGCTCCGCCGCCCAGCAGATTGCCGTCCCAGCGGCCGTCGTGGTTGCAGTCGATGAACGGATCGCCGAGGTCGTAGTGACCATCGTGCTGCGCATCGACGTACGGCTCCTCGAATGCGAACGGGCGGGCCCCGTTGTACTGCGGCGGGTGTGCGCAGTTGGCGGGATCGCCGCCACGCACGCGACCAGACGCCGGCGGCGTGAAGTCCGCGACGGCCGCGCCGACACGAAATGGCGCGGCTGTTCCATGGGCGTAGTGGCCGTGGTATCCACCGGCCGGCGTGAACAGCATCGCCGCCGCCGCGAGCACAGACTTGAGCGCGATCGCCGTCATCCCACGCTGACCGTATAGCGCACATCACCGGTAGCGCAAGCCAGACTCTGGGCGGGGTTGGACGTGAACGCGGACGACTCACCCTGCTCCGAGAAGGTGCCGGTAATCCGCTTGCGCCGAAGGCGACCCTGGAGCCTGAACGTGTGATCGCGGTTGGCTTTCAGGTTCACGCGGAAAGTCCGGGACCCCCGGATCCGCAACGTGCCCAGCGCGCCTTTGCCGAAGTCGTTGCCCCAGAGGCCGTTCCAGCGTGTTCCATTCGCCAGCGTCGCCGGTCCGGCGCACTGCAGCCGGTCTTTGTAAGCGATGGCAAGCACGAGCTGTGCGACTGGCGCCAGCGTGATCTTGATCGGGAGCCGTTGCGACGTGCGCCCGCGGAACGTCTCGGGCCGGACAGCCGTCACGACCGCCGAGATCGGGCCGGCCACCGTCGGCGGATTCGCCGCCGAAGTCCAGCCGTTGAGCAACCAAGCGCACAGCAGATAGGAGCCGTAACCCGATACCGAGACGTGGCTGTTCGTTGAGCTGACGACGCCCGCCGGCTCTTGCGTGCCGGTGATTTCGTCGTTGATCTCCTGCGGGGCCGCCATCGGCTCGCCGACCGGGTTGCCGGCGCATCCAACGCCCTTCGTATCGCGCTTGACGTCCGCGACCGCGATCAACGGCACGCCCCAATCGACGTTCGCGCTCAGCGCCAGTTCGAACGCCTGCCCGCCGTCGATTCGACCTGGCGCCCGAAGCTGAATCGACGCCTGGACCGGCGCGACCGTGATCGTCTCCGACGTCGCTTCGAGCAGATCTGCCGGATCCTGTGGATCGACCAGCCACGCGCAAATCAGATATCGGCCGGCATCGAGAACCTGCTGCGACAGCACTGGATCGGAGTACGGGCCGGGGTCGGGTGGGCTGCCGCTGTCGTTGGCGATGATGCCGGTGTCGAGATCCGGGGAGGGCGCGCACGCGCCTCCCGCGGGCTTGTAGGTGGCGTCGATGACCGCGTTGGGGTCGTACGCAAGCCCGGTCGCGTCGACGTCGAACGGGCGGCCCTCGACCGCGCCGGCCACCGGCACGAGCGCCACGGAATCGCTCGCGGTCACCGTGAACGTCGCCGAAGCGGACGCGAACACGACCGTCTCGTCACTGGGATCGGTGACCCATCCGCACAACATGTAGCCCCCGATCGCAAGCATCTGCGGATCGCCGACGACCGGACCGAACTGGCCCACACCCAGGCTCGTGCCGTCCGGGGACAACGGCGTGCCGGTGTCGAGCGTCGGATCCGACGCGCAACCACCCGTGTCCGCCTGCCTGTAGTCGACGTGCAGCACGGCGCCGCCGGCGTTTGAGCTGTCGCCGCTTGCCGCGATCTGCGGAGCCACCGCGTCGCTGGGCTGCGCGGGCGTGATCGCTAAAGACAGCGAGTCAGCAGCGGCCCGTCCGGGGCCGGCCGAGCCCAGCGCGATACCCGCAGCCACCAGTGCCCCTACAAGTCGCAGTCCACGGGATTTCATCTCCGCCCGCGCGGCAAAGTACCACGGGCGGCGAGCAGGCGATCTAGCGTGACAACGGGCAGAGCTCGACCGGGAGGCCGTCGCTCGGGAACGGGCCTGTGCCGTAGTCGAGAACCG
Organism: Solirubrobacteraceae bacterium; assembly: GCA_036000295.1. Classification (GTDB taxonomy): domain Bacteria; phylum Actinomycetota; class Thermoleophilia; order Solirubrobacterales; family Solirubrobacteraceae; genus Palsa-465. The sequence continues at coordinate 5,911 of DASYFZ010000362.1, read as the reverse complement.
GCTGGTAGCCGGCGGGGATCCGCCAGTAGTTGCGCAACAGCAACTGGTGCAGGATCGCCTTGACCTCCATCGAGCCGAAATGCATGCCGATGCACTTGTGCACCCCGCCGCCGAAGGGTGTCCAGGCGTACTTGTGCAGAGCGTCTTCGCGGCGCGACTCGTTGAAGCGCTCGGGATCGAACGTGTCCGGATTGCGCCACCACGGCTCCATCCGCTGCGTCGAGTAGATGCCGATCATCAGTTTGCTGCCGCCCGGGATGTAGTAGCCGTCGATCTCGGTGTCCTTGATCGCCTGGCGCGCAAGCGTGCCCACGGGCGCGTTCAGTCGCGTGGTCTCCTTGAACACGAGCTCCATCGACGGCAGCGCGTCGAGGTCGTCGTAGCTGATCGCGTCCTTTCCGAGCGCCCGCGACTCCTCCCGCAGGCGGTCCTGCCACTCGGGATGCCTGGCCAGGTAGTAGCCCATCATCGCGACGGTGATCGTGCTCGTGTCGTGGGCCGCCATCATCGTGAAGATCATGTGGTTGACCACGTCCTCGTCGCTGAAGCGCTCGCCATCTTCGGTCTGCGCGCGGCACAGCACGCTGAACAGATCGTCGGTCTCGCTCGCGCGCTTGATCGGCAACTGACTGCGGAAGTAATCCTCGAGCAGGTGGCGACTCTCGAGCCCGCGATGCCACTTGCCGCCGGGCACGTCGGCGCGGATTATCGCCTGGCCGCCGAGGACGGTGTTGATGAACGCGGCATTGAGGCGATCGGCCTCGGGGCTCGGCTGCCCGCCGACGAACACCTCGGTGGCGACGTCGAGCGTCAACTGCTTGGCGGCGCGGTAGAGCTGAAAGCCGCTGCCGGGCTGCCAGCCGGCGATGCCGCGGGCGATCGCCGGGTTCATCCTGTCGAGGTATCCGACCAGCCGCTCGTGCTTGAACGCCTGCTGCATGATCCGCCGGTGATGGCGGTGCTCCTCGAAGTCCATGAGCATCACGCCCCGGTCGAAGAACGCTCCGATCAGCGGATCCCATCCAAGCTTGTTGGAGAACGCGCGATCGCGGTTGGTGAGCACCGTCTCGAGGCCGCTGGGGCCGAGCACCTGCACCCAACTGCCGCCGACGGCGTTTAGCCAGAAGACAGTCCCCAGCCGCCGGTGGTAATCGCGTGCGTGACGCAACCCGTCGTGCAGGAACTCGAGCGTGTGGCCCACCACGGGCATCCCGGGATCGCCCATCACCGGCTTGAGCCCGCTACCGGGCGGGGGAATCGCAAGCGGCCGCACACCAGGAGTCGGGATGCGCTCGACCACCGACGCTGCGGCGCCCCGGGCCCTCAGCTTGACCGGTGTGCCCATCGCCCGATCTTCGCTCAGTCTCGGGCCCGTCGCCACTCGGCGACGATCCGCTCGACGTTGAACGGCGTGAGGTTGAAGTCCGGGCCACGGATGCCCAGGCGGATCGCATCGCGGATCTTCTCGTTGATCGCCTCGATCCGGTCGCGCACCTCCGCTTCGGTGCGCGCCTGGCTCACCCCTGCGAGGACGGCGTGGGCCTCCTTGCGAAGCGCCAGTGACGGCGGCAGGTAGGACAGCTGCTCGTCGCGGAACTTGCGCTTGACCCACCACATCTCGTCGTAGGGCTTGTCGAGGTCCTCGAGCGGAGCCCCGGCTCCGGGCAGGTCTTCGAACTCGCCCCGCTCGGCGGCCTCGCGAATCTGGCGATCGATCCAGCTCTCGAACCTGACGCCCGCAGGCTTTCTCTGGGTCATCCCCTCCATTGTGCCGCAGCCACAAACCGCCTATCCGGAGCGCGATCGGTTGTCATCCCATCAGGGTGATGCGCTCGACGCCGGACGCTGGCTTGCTTAAGCGACGTCGCGCGAAGGAGACGGTCCATGAAACGGGGAGCTGCGATCGGAACCTCCCTGATGTTCGTGTGCCTCGCGATGCTCGGGCTCGCGTCGTCCGCAATCGCCGACCGGGAGTTCACGCCGAGGTTCAGCACGAACGCCAGCGGCGATATCGCAATCGTCGGCAACACGCTCGAGACGTGCCAGGCCGCCGCAGCCGAGTGCGCGAACGCCCGCAAGGGCGAGGGCAGCTCGCTGAACAACAACGGCTTTGTGATGGAGCGGGTCGACGTCGACCGCACGATGCTCGACTCATCCTCGGCGCGGCTGAGCCTCCCGGCGGGTGCGCGGGTGCTGTTCGCCGGGCTGTACTACGGCGCACGCACGACCGCCGGCACCAAGGGCAAGGCGGCGCCTGACTCCTCGCCGGCAGGCCTTCGAACGGTCGACCTCAAGCCACCAGGAGCTGCCGGGTTTGAGCGGTTGACCGCAGCGGTCGATCAGAGCAGCGAGGTCACCGGCGCGTACGGAGCGTTCGTGGACGTCACCGGCCAGGTCAGCCGCTCGGGCTCGGGCGTCTACACGGTGGCGAACGTCCAGGCCGCCACCGGCGAGGATCGCTATGCCGGCTGGGCCCTCGCGGTCGCCTACGAGGCGTTCGGCGATCCGCCCCGCAACCTGACCGTGTTCGACGGCTTGCAGTCCGTCACGCAGAGCAAGCCTGCGTTGACGATCCCGGTAAGCGGATTTCAGACCCCGCTGAGCGGACCGGTCCGCACCAAGCTGGGGTTCGTCGCCTACGAGGGCGACCGAGGCCTGAGCGGTGACAGCGCCACGCTCGACGGCAAGGCGCTCAGCGATGCCGTCAATCCCGCCAACAACCTCTTCAACAGCACGATCTCGGTCGACGGCCGCAACCTCACCGACAAGACGCCCGACTACGTCAACCAGCTCGGTTTCGACGCCAAGCTGCTCCGCATCGATGGGATCCTCGCCAACGGCGCAAGCAGCGCCAAGATCGCGCTGCGCACCAGCAGCGACCAATACCTCCCACACGTGATCACCTTTGCGACCGACCTGTACGCACCTGACATCCGCGCGACCAAGACCGTCGCCAACCTCACGCATCCCGACGGCCCAACGCGAGGGGGCGACACGCTTCGCTACACGATCACGTACACCAACGAAGGCCTCGAGGCGGCGACAAACTTCGTCGCCGTCGACCACCTGCCGTCGAACACGACCTATCTGGCGGGAACGCTGCGGATCTCCGGCGCTCCCGCCAGCCAGGCCGCGCCCAGCGATCCCGCAGGGGACGACCTTGGTGAGTACGACGCGTCGCAGCACGCCGTTCGTTTCTTCCTCGGCGGCGGCGCAGGACCGGGCAGCGGCGGCAAGATCGCGATCAAAGGGACACCCGGCGACCGAGCGCAGGTCACCTTCGACGTGCGCGTCGACCCCAGCGACTCCGCCGAAAGTGAGATCAAGAACGTAGCCCTGGCCACGTTCATCGCGCCGACGCTCAACAAGGAGCTGAGCGCCAGCTCGTCGGAGACGATCACCACAGTCAGCGCGGAGCCACGTAGCGCCGAGCCCGCCGACTTGGCGCTCGCTCAGACCGAGACGGTGGCCCCGTCCGCATTCGGCAACGACGTCGTCGACGATCACGTCGCGATCGAGAACCACGGGCCCGCGGACGCAACCGACGTGGTGTTTCGCGACACGGTGCCGGCGGGCGCAACCATCGAGTCCGCCACGATCGATCAGGGATCCTGCTCGATCACCGCCACCGAGGTGGTGTGCACGGTCCCCCATCTCGACGGCGGCGGTACGGTCGAGGCGAACATCGTGATCGTCGAACCGCCGGGTGATGCGACGACCGGCTCGGTGGACGCGGCCAGCGTGATCGCATCGCAATTCGATCCAACCCCGGCCAACGCCAGCAACGACGCGACCGCCACCATGCCTGCGCCGACCGCACCGATGGCTGACCTCTCGATCGCCGACCGCGAGAGCGCGCGGAGCGTGCCGCTCGGGGGCGACATCACCGAAACGCTTACCGTCGTCAACCACGGGCCTGGCACCGCGACCGCGGTGGACCTGACCGACGGGATGTCGGCTGCCGCGGAGCTGATCTCCATCAAGCCGGGAGGGGCGAGCTGCGGCTCCGAGACGCCGCTGCACTGCACGTTTCCCAGCCTGGCTCCCGGCGAGAGCTTCTCCGTCGATCTCGTGTTCCGTGAGCTGCGGCCGGGGCGGGTGATCGACGCCGCCAGTGTCAGCGCCGACGACGCCGAACCCAACTACGCCAACGACTTCGCCAAGGCCACCGCAACGGTCAGGCGTCGCACGACCGCGGCGAAAGTCCGCATCGTGCCTGTACAGCCTCTTGTCGCAGCTGGACGTTCGGTCGACTTCGTCATCACTGTCGGGGTCACCACGCGCACACCTGGTGTCATGCCCAAGGTGTGCGTATCGCTTCCCAAGCACCTGAAGCTGCGCGCGGCGCCGGGTGCCACGGCGACCGGGTCACGGCTGTGCTGGGAGCTCAGCGACCTGATCAGCGGGCACGCGCGCACGTTCAGATTCTCGGCACGAGTCGGCTCGGCTACCCCCGCGGGCGCGTCGGTCGCAGTCCCGGCGCGCGTGACGGGCGCGAACTTTGCTGCCACTCGCGCAAGCGCCGTGATACTGGTGCCGCGGGCGCCGACCGCCTGCGCTTCGCAAGCGCGAGCCGCGCCGCTGGCGAGAATCGCCTGCTGAGCTGAGGCGGCACGTCATCACCCATCGGTGATGACGTCGGAGGTCACGGGCTCAGTGGACAGCTCGACGCGCCCTCCGCCCGCCGCCTTGGCCCGATAGCCGGCGGCGTCCGCGCTCGCGATCAGCGCGTCAGCATGGCCGCGGCCGAGTCCGACCCCGACGCTCGCCGACAGCTCGTGCTGGGCGTCCCCCGCTCCCAACGGCTGCCGGATCGCCGCTTCGACACGATGGGCGATCGCCAGCGCCGAGATCCGGTCGACGTGCTCACACACCACGACAAATTCGTCGCCGCCGAAGCGAGACACCGTGTCGCCCGGTCGTACCGCCATCCGCAGCCGGCGGCCGATCTCGACCAGCGCGTCGTCGCCCGCCGCATGGCCATAGGTGTCGTTGACTCGCTTGAAGTTGTCGAGATCGACGAACAGCACGGCCGTCGCGCCACCGTCTCGTCGTGACCGCGCCAGCGCAAGCTCGAGGTGGTCGGCAAGCAGCGTCCGGTTCGCGAGGCCGGTAAGCGGATCGTGAAGCGCTTCTTCACGCATCCGCTCGGTCTCGCGCAGCCGCGCCATCGCACCGGCGAGCGTGTTCGCGACGGCCCGCATGAAGCTGATCTCATCGTCGGAGAGGCGCCGCTCGGTCGTGACGAACAGCTCACCCTGCGGGCCAATCGGCACCCGAGCGCCCGCGCGCGATAGATCTCCCGATGACGCGATCACGGAGCCGGCCGCGCGCACCTCGGCACCTGCCACCGGCAGCGTCGTGCGCATCAGCTCAACCGCCTCCGCGCCGAGATCCGCGGGGTCTGCTCCCGCCAGCGCGCGCTCGCCCATCGCCGCCACAGCACGCAGCCTCACCTCGGCGGCGTGCCGGTCCGAGACGTCGCGACCGACCGCCAGCAGCAGCGGCCCGCCACTGGTCTCGACAATCCCCCAGCTCATCTCGCCGACGAACTCCGAGCCGTCGCGTCGCAGGCCCATGACGGCCGTGGAGAACCGCATCGGGTGCTCAGTCGCGAAGTACAACTGCATGTTGCGCGTGTACCGGTCGCGCACCCGCTCGGGCCACAGCATCTGCACCTGCTGCCCGGCAAGCTCGCTGGCCGCGTATCCGAACAGCTCCTCGGCGAGCGCGTTGACGTACACGACGCGGCCGTCGCGGGCCGACGCTACGACAGCATCGGGCAAACCCTCCAGGATCGCGGCCGGGGCGAGCAGCAGTTCATCGAGAGCACGATCATCGCGAGCTCGCCCTGTCGATCCCTGGTGTTCCTTGGCGTCCATGACCGAGGACCCATCGCTGAGACTACTCC
>DASYFZ010000353.1:0-8714 GCA_036000295.1 Solirubrobacteraceae bacterium | reverse complement strand
TCGCCGTGCAGCGCTTTGACGTTCATGCCGCGGTCGCGCAGCGTCCTGTATAGCTGCTCGCAGCGGATCTTCGTGCGGCAGAAGACGAGCGCCTGCTCGGGCCGCTCGGCCTCGATCACCTCGACTAGCTGATCGGTCTTCGCGCGCGGCTTGACCTCGAGCGCGAACTGCTCGACGGTGTCGACCGTCAGCGTCTTGGTGGCGACCTTGACCATGACCGGATCGAACAGGTAGCGCTCGGCCAGCCGCCGGATCGCGGGCGGCATCGTCGCCGAGAACAGCGCCGTCTGGCGGCTGGAGGGGGTCAGCGACAGGATCCGCTCGACGTCCTCGAGGAACCCGAGGTCGAGCATCTCGTCCGCCTCGTCGAGCACGACGAACCGGCACGAGTGCAGCATCAACGAGTGGCGGGAGATCAAGTCCTTGACCCGCCCGACTGTGCCGACGACGACGTGGCCGCCGGCCCGCAGCTGGGCTGTCTGCGACCTGATCGGCGCGCCGCCGAACACCGCGACCACATCGACGCCCTTGCGCCGCCCGTAGGCGCGCAGCGCCTGCGTCACCTGGATGCAGAGCTCGCGGGTCGGTGTCAGCACCAACGCCTGGACCTCTTGGTCTGAAGGATCGACGTACTGCAGCAGCGGCAGACCGAACGCTGCTGTCTTGCCAGAACCGGTCTGCGCCTGGCCGATCACGTCACGGCCCTCGAGCAGAGGCGGGATCGCCTCCTCCTGGATCGGACTCGGCGCCTCGTAGCCGACATCGTGAACCGCCTCCAGGATGACTGGATCGAGGCGGAGGTCGGCAAATGTCGTCATTGCCAATGAAGATAGACGGCGCGAGCGAAATCAAGCGTCCGGCTAGACTTGACGATAAATGATTCGGACCCTAACCTTTCGGGTCCGAGACAATTTCGCCTCGACGAGACAAAGGTCCCTGCCCTAATGACAACAGCCCCCACCTCGGACAAGATCGACGCTTACGTCTGGCGCATCAGCGCCGTCGTGATCGTCGGCTCGATCATGTCGATCCTCGACACGACGATCGTCAACGTCGCGCTGGCGACGCTCGGACGCGAGCTGCACAGCTCGATCGACCAGATCCAGTGGGTGGTGACGGGCTACCTGCTGTCGCTCGCCGCCGTGATCCCCGTAACCGGGTGGGCGGCGCGCAGGTTCGGGGCCAAGCGCGTGTACCTCGTCTCCCTGGTCCTGTTCACCACCGGCTCGGCGCTGTGCGGACTCGCATCCTCGACGAGCGCGCTGATCATCTTCCGCGTGCTGCAGGGCATCGGCGGCGGCATGATCCTTCCGATCGGCCAGCTGATGATGGCCGAGGCGGCAGGCCCCAAGCGCATGGGCCGCGTGATGAGCATCGTCGCCGTTCCCGCGATGCTGGCGCCGATCCTCGGCCCGACGATCGGCGGCCTGATCCTCGACAACGCAAGCTGGCAGTGGATCTTCTACGTCAACGTTCCGATCGGGATCCTCGCGGTCATCGCGGCGATCCGGATCCTTCCCAAGGTCAAGCCCCAGCCGACCGAAAGGCTCGACATCCGTGGGTTTGCACTGCTGGCCACCGGGTTGCCGCTGCTGACCTACGGGCTGGCCGAGATCGGCGCGACCGGCAAGTTCAGCTCGCCCAAGGTCGTGTACCCGATCATCGCCGGCGTCCTTCTGATCGCGGCCTTCGCGTGGCACGCGCTGCGAATCAAGAACCCGCTGCTCGATCTGCGCCTGTACCGCAGGCCCACGTTCTCCTCGGCCTCGTTTGCAATGTTCTGCCTCGGCGCCGCGCTGTTCGGCGGCATGATCCTGCTGCCGCTCTACTGGCAGGGGATCCGCCACGAGGACGTCGTCAAGACCGGCCTGCTGACCGCCCCTCAGGGACTTGGAATGGCGCTAGTGATGCCGCTCGCGGGCAAGCTGTCAGACCGTCTCGGCGGCGGCCCGCTGGCTCTGTTCGGCGTGATCGTCACGACCCTGGCGACGATCCCGTTCGGGCTGATCAGTGCCGACTCGTCGATCTTCGGGCTGTCGGTCGCGATGTTCATCCGCGGCATCGGCATCGGGTTTGCATTCATGCCCGCGATGGCCGCCGCGTTCGCGGCGCTCGACCGATCCGAGCTTTCTCATGCCACCCCGCAGATGAACATGCTCCAGCGAGTCGGCGGCTCGATCGGCACCGCGGTGCTCGCGGTCGTGCTTCAGCGCGAGTTGATCGGCGCGCACACGATCAGCGCTCAGGCCGCCGCCTACGGAACCGCGTTCTGGGTGTCTGCGGGGCTGACCGCGCTGGCGATCATCCCGTGCATCATCCTCGTGCGCGCTGAGCGCGCTGCACGCGCCGCCAAGGGCGCGGTTGTGGCCCCGGACGCCGAGGCGATGGCCGAGGCGATCGCAGCATGAGCGGCTCCCGCGGTTCAAAAGTGAACGCGGTCAGCGAGCCAGAGCGCCGGCAGGCGGCCGAACAGCTGGCCCGTTCGTTCAAGGGGTCGATGGCCGCGGTCCGGCGCCTGCGCGGCCGCGAATCGCACCGGCCCGGCGAGCTGTCTGACGCTCAGTACAGCCTGCTGTTCGGCCTGCGCGAGTCCGACGCCGTTCGCACCAGCGAGCTCGCGCTGGCGGCTGATCTCAGCCCGGCCAGCACGACCGAGATGCTCGACTCGCTGGCGGGGGCGGGACTGGTCACCCGGGTCCGCTCAGACCAGGATCGCCGCGTTGTGCTGACTTCGCTGACCGAGCGCGGGCGCGAGCTCGTGGAGGAGCGCCGGGCTCGGTATGAGCCGCGTTGGCTCGCGGCTCTCCAGGACGTCAGCGAGCGCGACCTGCTCGCAGCGGCCGATGTGCTCGACCGGCTACGCGGGCTGTTCGACGAGCTCGCCGCGGAGCGCGTCGTCGACGACGAGCGCGTCGCCTAGCGGCTGGGCCGATTCCGGCGCCGTGTTGGCGGCCGTCGGGGCGGTCTCGGTGCCGAGGGCGACCATCTCGTCGACCATCGCCAGCAACCCCGTGTGGGCCTCGTCTGACCACCAGCCGGGACGGCTGCGCAAGCGGCGACGGTGTCCCAGCGAGCCCATCACGTAGTAGGCGATCTCGTTTGGCCCGTTGTCGGGGCTCGGCGCTGCCGGGGTGCGACGCAGCACGCCCCCGCGCGCGGCGTAGCGTTCGCGCGCCCAGTCGATCGCGATCTGCGCCCGGCGGCGCTGAAGCGGGAAGTCTCCGCGCGTGAACACCGCCTCGGCGGCGTAGCGGTACAGGTCCTGGCGGCGGCGATCATCGAGATTGTCGTTGTAGGCCCGCAGCAGAGAGCCGATCACCGGGCACACCGAGACGGGGTGGTCGGAGAACCGCTCACCGGACAGCATCGCGGCGAGCTCCATGATGCAGACGATCGCACCCGGGCCGTCGTGACGGCCAGGGCCGAGGCGGGCGGTCTGATAGGTCGCCATCTCCGGTGACGGGTGGTTTCCGTCCATACGTCCCCGGGTTATCGGCCGAAGCGGCCGGTTTGTTAGGCGATCAACTCAAGCCGACCAAGCCGTCCAGGTGCGGCGTGCCCTTGCGGGCGTCGCGAACGCCGAAGCGAATCGCCCCGTCGCCGAGCTCCTCGGCGAACTTCACGGTCGCCGGCAGCAGGATCGGCTTGCGGAACGCAACCTCGGCCGTGAACTTCTCGTCGAGCCGAGGACCGAGCGCCGCCAGGCAGCGCGCCTTGGTCCACATCCCGTGCGCGATCGCCGTCGGGAAGCCGAACAGCTTCGCGCTGAGCGCGTGCATGTGGATCGGATTTCGGTCGCCGGACACGGCCGCGTACTGCCGGCCGAGGTCGCCCGGCAGCTTCCACGTGGCCGCGGCCGGGAGGTCCTCGGTCGAGGCGACGTCGGGCGCTTTGCCTTGTTTGCCGTTGCCGCCTCCGCCGCGGCGCAGGTTGGTTGACCACTCCTCCCAGACGAGCTCGTCGCCGATCCGCGCCTGGGACCGCAACGTGAACTGCGTGCCGCGTGGATGCGGCTCGAGCTCAGTAGCCCACACCCGGAGAGACACCCGCTCGCCGATGCCGACGGGGCGGTGCTGGGTGAACTTGTTGGCGATATGCACGAGCCCGATCGCCGGCAGCGGGAAGCTGCCGTCGGTCATCAGCTTCAGCTGCAGCGGGAAAGCGAGGACGTGGATGTACGCCGCCGGGACGTCGTCGCTGAGCGAGTACCCGCAGACGCGATCGAACGCGGCCAGGCGCTCGGGGTCGATTTGCACGTCGTCGAGGATCAGGGCGACGTCCGGCACGTCGCCGCCCCCTCCCGAGAAGAACGGCAGCTTGCCGGCCCCCGGGATCGCCGCCACGCCGGCACGCGCAAACAGGGTGGTCATGCTCGGTGAGCCGGTCAGTTCACGTTCGTTGCTCATGCGCTCATGCTCCGAGGAGGCTCTGGCCACAGACGCGGACGATGTTGCCGGTGACCCCGGCCGACCCGGGGCTCGCGAACCACGCGATCGTCTCCGCGACGTCGACCGGCAGACCGCCCTGCGCCAGGCTGTTCATCCGGCGGCCCGCCTCACGTGTGGCCAGCGGCATCGCCGCTGTCATCTGCGTCTCGATGAACCCGGGCGCGACCGCGTTGATCGTGACCCCACGCTTGGCGAGCGCGGGCGCCCACGACTGCACGATCCCGATCACTCCGGCCTTCGACGTCGAGTAGTTCGTCTGCCCGGCGTTGCCGGCGATCCCGCTGATCGACGAGACGCACACAATCCGCCCGTTCTCGCGCACCGCATCGCGCTCGAACAGCTCGCGATCGATCCGCTGTGGAGCGAGCAGGTTGATCCCCAGGACCATGTCCCAGCGATCGTCGTCCATGCGGCCCAGCGTCTTGTCGCGCGTCACGCCGGCGTTGTGCACGACGACGTCGACGCCGCCGTGGGCATCGAGCAGGTGGGAGGCGATGATCGATGGTGCGTCCTCGTCGGTGATGTCGACGGTCAGCGATGATCCGCCGATCTCCTGGCTGACCCGGTCGAGATCGCTCTCGGCGCTGGGGATGTCGAGGCACACGACGTGTGCGCCGTCGCGCGCCAGCACCGCGGCGATCGACTTCCCGATGCCTCGCGCGGCGCCGGTGACGAGCGCCGTTTTCCCTTCGAGCGGACGCTCCCAGTCGATGGGTGTTGAGGATGCCGCCCCCGGGCCGATCTTCACGACCTGCCCTGACACGTACGCCGACTTCGGCGACAGCAGGAAGCGGAGCGTCGACTCGATCTGGTCCTCGGCGCCGGACTCGACGTACACGAGCTGGGCGGTCGCGCCGCCGCGGGCCTCCTTGCCGATCGAGCGGCTCAGCCCCTCGAGCGCCCGCTGGGCGATCGCTTCGGGTGGCTTGTCACAGCTCTCGGGTGGAGTGCCGAGCACCAGCACGCGCCCGCAGGCGCGCAGCCTGCGGATCACGGGGTGCAAGAACGCGTATGCCTCGTGGAGCTTCTCCGTGGAGTCGATCCCGGTCGCGTCGAGGATCAGCGCCTTGAACGTGAGGTCGGTCGGCCCCGTCTCGGGCGCCCACACCTCGGCGCCGAGCGTGGTCAGTACCTCGGCGACGGGGCCGCTCAGCCGCCCGCCGCCACCGAGCAGCACTGGCCCCGTGATCACCGCCTGGCCGGGCTCGTAGCGCTCGAGCTTGGCGGGCGCCGGCAGGCCGATCTGCTTGGAGACGATCTTGCCGACCGGCGTGTTGACGAGTTGCTGGTAGCGATCGCTCATGCCGCCGCCTCCATGATCGCGGTGACCCCGAGGCCGCCGGCGGCGCAGATCGAGATCACGCCGCGACCCGATCCCTTTTGGTGAAGCGTCTTCGCCAAGCCGGCGACGATCCGGCCGCCGGTCGCGCCGAACGGGTGACCCGCGCCAAGCGAGCCGCCGTGGACGTTGAGCTTGGCTCGGTCGATCGAGCCCAGCGGGCCCTCCAGTCCGAGTCGATCGCGGCAGTACTCCTCGTCTTCCCAGGCCTTCAGGGTGCACAGCACCTGCGATGCGAACGCCTCGTGGATCTCGTAGAAGTCGAAGTCGCCGAGTCCGAGCGCGGCCTTGTCGAGCATCCGCGGCATCGCGTAGGTGGGCGCCATCAGCAGCCCCTCGCGCTTGTGCACGTGGTCGACGGCGGCGGTCTGGGCGTGCGTGATGTACGCCAGCACCGGCAGCTCGCGTTCGGCGGCCCACTCCTCGCTCGCCAGCAGCACGGCCGAGGCGCCGTCTGACAGCGGCGTCGAGTTGCCGGCGGTCATCGTCCCGTCCTCGCCGCCGAACACGGGCTTGAGCTTGGCGAGCTTCTCGGTGCTCGAGTCGGGCCGCAGGTTCTGATCGCGCTCGAGTCCCAGGTACGGCTTGACGAGGTCGTCGAGGAAGCCCTGGTCGTAGGCTGCCGCGAGCTTGCGGTGGCTCTCGACCGCGAGCTCGTCCTGGTCCTCGCGGGTGATCTCCCACTCCTCGGCCATGATCGCCGCGTGCTCGCCCATCGACAGTCCCGTGCGGGGCTCGGCGTTGCGCGGGATCTCGGGCACCACGTGCTGCGGGCGGATCCTTGTCAGCGCCTTGGCGCGCTGGACCGGCGACTTGGCCCGGTTGACCGACAGCAGCGTGGTCCGGAGGTTCTCGTTGAGCGCAAGCGGCGCGTCGGAGGTGGTGTCGACGCCGCCCGCGATCCCGGAGTCGATCTGCCCGAGCGCGATCTTGTTGGCGACCAGGATCGCTGCTTCCAGGCCGGTCCCACAGGCCTGCTGGACGTCGTAGGCCGGCGTCTCGGGGGCAAGCTTTGAGCCCAGCACGCTCTCGCGCGTCAGGTTGAAGTCGCGACTGTGTTTCAGCACGGCGCCGGCTGCGACCTCGCCGAGCGCGGCTCCGCGCAGCCGGAACTGGTCGGCGAGCGCGTCGAGCGTGGTGGTCAGCATGTCCTGGTTTGAGGCCTGCGCGTACGGCCCGTTCTGGCGCGCAAACGGAATCCGGATGCCGCCGAGCACGGCGACACGGCGGACGCTTGAGTTCATTTCAAACTGCTCCTAAATCGCTTAGTTACAGTGGTGTAGCTTAGGGAGCGGGGTCTGAACCCGTCGCGGTCCGGTCAAACCCGGTCGCGGTGGTGAAAGCACCACCGGCCGTCGCGCGCCGAACGACCGCGGGGGCGATTAACCGAGCGGCCGCCGCAAGCCAGTAGGCCCGCGGCACGTAGCGCTCGGCCTTTCCACCGGGACCGGCTTCGAAGATCGCCTCGGCGACGGTCGATGGCTTGGCGAGGATCCAGCGGGTCGCCGCCTTGGCCTTCAGCTCTTTGGCTGGGAAGCCCTCGGTCGGTACGAACCCTGGGAGCACCACGCCGACGTGCACGCCGTTGGGACGTTCTTCTGCATGCAGGGCGTCGGTCCAACCCACGAGCGCGAACTTGCTCGCCGAGTAGCCGCCCGAGTTGGGCCTCGATACCCGGGACGCCGTGCTCGCGACGTTGACGATGCTGACGCGCCCGCCGCCGTCGCGCGCGGCGGTGGCGCGCAGCAGCGGCAGCAACGCCTCGGTGAGCCGCACCGGCGCCTCGAAGTTGAGCTTCATGTGGCGCTCGATGTTGTTCCAGCCGTCATCGGCGAAGCGCCCGCGCCACGCGGCCCCGGCGTTGTTGACGAGCATGTGGAGCTCGCCGTGCTCGCGTTCAATGGTGGTCCTGATTCGTTCGGGCGTGTTCGGATCAGTGACATCCGCGGCGATCACGGTGGCCCCGCCGAGCTGCTGCGCGAGCGTGTTCAGCTGTTGCTCGCGCCGCGCGACGAGCACCAGGCGAGCGCCGGGCTCTTTGGCGAGCCTGCGAGCGGTCGCCTCGCCGATCCCGCTCGAGGCGCCCGTCACCAGTGCTGTGAATGTCGTCGCCATGGTCTCAGCGGGTTCCCGCGCTCATGACCTCGTTGGGCTCATACCCGCCGAAGCTCACGCTTTGCGCGAATGGAAGCTTGTCTTTGACGATCACGCAATAGGTGCGCTTGCGGTCGTCGCTCGGAACGCAGGTCCGATAAATGCTGCCCTGCTGGATTACAAAAGTGTCCGCGAGCCCAAGGTTGCGCCGGAACTGCGCCGGCGCACGATCACCGATGTACGCCTGCGCGCGCTTGATCGCGTCGTACATCGTGCTGCGCTGCGCCTGCAGTGTGGATCGGTGTAGGAGGCCCGCCGTCAGCAGCACGAGCGCGATGGCCACGACAACCGTCGTCCCCGCGTAGTCACGCGCCACGATGCCCGGAAGGTCCCCCCGGGCGCGCCTCAGCACAGCGCCGAGCGGGCGCGACAGCAGGATCACCGCGATCAGGTTCAGGACCAGCGCGACCAGCGCGGCGCTCATAACCGACTGCCCGTCGCCCGCCGGCGGGAGCATGTGCCCGACGACCGCATCGGCGATCGTCAGCGCCGCAAACGCGGGCCAAAGCCACGCTCCGCGGAGCCGCCAGCGAAGCCGGTGCAGCCACGCGCCGTCCATGAAATAAGGGTAAACCCGGCTTCTTGGTGCGATCGTTACGCGCGGGTGTTGGACTAAGCTAGACGCAGCCCGATCGAGGGGCCGAACCGGAGATCCCGGCGCGGCTTTAGGAGAGGGTCGGACGGAGATCCCGGGCCGGCCCACGAACGAAAGGGAAGCACCTAGATGGCAACCCACATGGCCGAGCCTGCGGCAGGCGGAACCGAAGCCACAA
>DASYFZ010000350.1:0-5697 GCA_036000295.1 Solirubrobacteraceae bacterium | reverse complement strand
CACCCGGAGGACGTCGTGATCCTCCACGATCCCCAAACCGCCGGTCTCGCGCAGTCAGTCCGCCAGACGGGGGCGACGGTGATATGGCGCTGCCATGTCGGTCTCGACAGTGCCAACGACTACGCCCGGGGTGCATGGAGCTTCTTGCGTGGATACGTGGTCGAGGCTCACCGATTCGTGTTCTCGCGCGGGGGTTTTTCGTGGGAGGGTCTGCCCCGCGAGAGGATCACGGTGATCCACCCCTCGATCGACGCCTTCTCTCCGAAGAACGCGGATCAGAGCATCGAGCAGTCGCGCGCGATCCTCTCCAAGGCGGGCATAGTCCCCCAACCCAACACCAAAGCGGCGACGTTCACGCGCTCTGACGGCACGCCGGGCCGCGTCGACCGCCCCGCGATCATCGTGGAGGACGAACCGATCGGACCTGAAGATCGGCTGGTCGTCCAGGTCTCGCGCTGGGACGGTCTCAAGGACCCCCTGGGCGTGCTGGGCGCCTTTGCCCAGCACGTGGACCCTGCCATCGGAGCGCATCTGCTCCTGGCCGGTCCGTCGACGGAAGCGGTCGCCGACGATCCCGAGGGTGCGCAGGTGCTCGCTTCGGTGGTGGACGCGTGGCATGCGCTGCCCGGCGAGGTGCGTCGTCGTGTCCATTTGGCGTCGCTGCCGATGGAGGACAGCGAGGAGAACGCCGCGATCGTGAATTCTGTGCAACGGGCTGCCAGCGTGGTCATCCAGAAGAGCCTCGCCGAGGGCTTCGGGCTGACGGTCGCCGAGGCGATGTGGAAGGAGCGACCGGTCGTCGCAAGCCGGATCGGCGGAATCCGGGACCAGATCGACGACGGCCAATCGGGTGTACTGATCTCGGACCCCCGTGACCTCAAGAAGGTGGGCGAGGCCGTCGGAGGGCTGCTCGCCGACCGAGAACGCGCGGACCGGATGGGAGCCGCCGCTCGCGTCCGGGTGCAGCAGCACTTACTTGGTCCACAGCACCTGGGCCGGTACTTCGAGGTGATCCAGCGACTGGCGTCCGAGCGCGTGTTGGCGTAGGTCGCGGCGGTGCCGGGCGGCGCCCTGGCATCGGAACTACGAACCAGCGCAAACTTCTGCGAAGCGTTTCCCGGACGGACTCGGAGACGGTGTAGGATCTGAAGCCGGCTCCGCCCCAAAGCTCGGCGGGCCACTGGTTTTTTCCGGCTCCAAAGACTCGGCCGGAGTGTGAGTGACCTTCACCGGTCATCGCGTAACCCCCCCTTAGGAGCCGAGTCAATGCATCGTTCACCGCAAGCCCCGATCATCGGCAACGGCGCCCACAACCAGACCGGCGCGTATGAACTGGAGCTGCCGATGGCCACTGTGACTGACGATAGGACCGCCGAGACCGCCGGAGAATGGACTAGTCGGCTGGACGGTTTTGTCCAGCGCGCTGGCGACGCTGCCGTTGCGCTGCGAGCCCTCGATCAGGAGGCCGTCGACCGGATCGTGAAAGCGATGACCATCGCCGGGCTCGAGAACGCGATTGACCTGGCAGAACTCGCGATGGAGGAGACACAGTTCGGGGTCCTCGAGGACAAGGTCATCAAGAACTACATTGCCACCGAGTTCCTGTACGACTACCTCAAGGACAAGAAGTCGGTCGGGATCATCGAGGAGGATCGCGAGCGCGCGATCCAGTACGTCGCCGAACCGATCGGCGTGGTGCTGGCGCTGCTGCCGATCACCAACCCGACCTCAACCGCGCTGTTCAAGTCGATCGTCTGCGCGAAGACCCGCAACGCGTTGATCATGCGTCCGTCAGCGCGAGCTGCGCGCTGCGCCGCTCGCGCTGCCGAGATCCTGCAGGAGGCCGGCGAAGCGGCGGGGCTGCCGGCGCACGCGCTGCAGGTGATCCCCGACCCGTCACTCGACGTCTCCCAGTATCTCTTCCACCATCCCGGCGTCGACTTCATCTGGACGACCGGCGGCCCGAAGGCGGTTGCCGCCGCCAACGCGGCTGGGAAGCCCTGCCTCAGCGTCGGCTCGGGCAACGCGCCGGTGTACGTGCATCGGAGCGCCGATGTGAGCATGGCGGTCGTCGACATACTGATCTCAAAGACGTTCGACTCGTCGGTCATCTGCCCCGCCGAGCAGACGTGCGTAATCGACGAGCCGATCTACGACGCCGTGATCGCCGAATTCCGCCGGATGGGCGCACGGGTGCTCAGCCACGATGAGACAAGCGCGCTGGCGCGCAAGTCGTTCCGCGATGACGGCCGGATCGAGTTCAGCGTTCTCGGCCAGTCCTGCTCGACGCTGGCCGGGCTCGCCGGCTTTGAGGTCGACGACGCCGACAAGGTGCTGCTCGCTCCGTTGCCCGCCGACCTCGACGAGCTCGCGGCCCATCCGTTCATCGCCGAGAAGCTGATGCCGGTGCTGGGCGTCGTCCGGTCGCCGTCGGTCGAGCACGCGATCGCCGCCTGCGAGCTGGTCACCGAGCACGACGGGCTCGGCCACACCTCGGCCATCTACGCCACCGACGACTCCGTCATCGATCGATTCGCGCTCGCGATCCGCACTGGCCGGATCCTCGTTAACGCCCCCACGGCGGTCGGCGCGTTGGGCGGTATCTACAACGCGATGCCGCCGACGTTCTCGCTCGGGTGCGGCACGTGGGGGGGATCGAACACAACGGACAATGTCAATTACCGCAACCTGCTGAACATCAAGGCCGTCTCCCGCCGCCAAGCACCGCCACAGTGGTTCCGCGTTCCCTCAGACACATACTTCAATCCCGGCGCGCTGGAGAACCTGAGGCAGCTCGGAGCGCGCCGGCCGATGATCGTCACCGACGGACCGACCGAGGCTCGGGGAGTCGCCGATCAGGTGCGCGGTTACCTGCTGACCGATGCCGTGCACGTCTTCTCCGGGGTCGAGCCGGAGCCGACCGAGTCCCAGATCCGCGCCGGGGTGGAGGAGCTTGGCCGAGTGGACGCCGACGTGATCATCGCCGTCGGCGGAGGCTCGGTGATGGATGCCGCCAAGGCGATACGGCTGTTCCACGAGAGTCCCGAGCTGAGCCTGCACGAGCTCTCGTTGCCGTTCCTCGATGCGCGCAAGCGGATCGCGTCGTTCCCCCAGACCGATCATTCGATCCGCCTGATCGCGGTGCCGACGACCGCCGGGACGGGCTCGGAGGTCTCGCCCGCCGCCGTCGTCAGCGTCGGCAACAAGAAGGTCACGTTGGTCGATTACTCGCTCGTGCCCGACATCGCCGTGGTCGATCCGACCCTGACCCTTTCGATGCCACCGGAGATCACCGCCGACACAGGGATCGACGCGCTCACCCATGCGCTCGAGGCAGCGGTTTCGATTTTCGCCTCGCCGTACACGGACGCGTTCTGCATGCAGGCCGTCAACCTGATCCTCGACGCGCTCCCACGCGCCTACCATGACGGCTCGGACCTGAAAGCGCGGTCGGCGATGGCCAACGCGGCCACGATCGCTGGACTCGCGTTCTCCAACGCGTTCGTCGGACTCAACCACGCCCTGGCCCACGCCGTCGGTGCTCGCTTCGGCATCGCCCACGGCCGCGCCAACGCGATCTTCCTGCCCCACGTCCTGCGCTACAACGCGTCGCTGCCGACCAAGTTCATGCCCGCGCCCGGCTATTCCGCGTACGTCGCGCCGCAGAAGTACGCGCAGATCGCCTGGATCCTCGGCATCGGCGGCAGCTCCGAGGCTGACCGGCGGGAGCAGCTGTTCGATCGCGTGCAACAGCTGCTGGCCGAGGTCGGCGAGCCCACCTCCCTGGCCCAGCTGGGCATTGGGCGCGCGGAATTCGAGGACTCTCTGCTCGGACTTGCCAAGACGGCCTTCACCGACCCGAGCATGCGCACCAACCCGCGGATCCCGCTCATCAGCGAGATCGTCGAGCTGCTTCAGATCGGCTTCGCCGGTTGACGGCGTTGCCCCCGACCTCAACGACGGAAAAACAAGGATGGTTCAAATGGTTTTGGGATACAACAGCAATCTCTACATCCTCGCGTTTGACCATCGCGGGTCGTTCCAGAAGAAGATGTTCGGGATCGAGGGCGATCCCACGCCCGAAGAGACCAAGACGATCGCCGACGCCAAGCGTTTGATCTTCGAGGGCGTCCTCGAGGCCGTAAAGCGAGGCGCCGAGCCAGGCGCGGCCGGCGTGCTCGTCGATGAGCAGTTCGGCTCGGATATCCCCCGACGCTCGCGCGAGCACGGGCTCACGTTGGCGATGCCGGTCGAGAAGTCTGGTCAGAATGAGTTCGATTTCGACTACGGCGAGGACTTCGGCGCGCACATTGAGAAGTTCGACCCGGACTTCTCCAAGGTGCTCGTCCGCTACAACCCCGAGGACGACCCGGCGCTGAAGCAGCGCCAGCTGGGACGCCTCAAGCGGCTGGCCGACTGGCTGCACGAAAACGACCGTAAGTTCCTGTTCGAGCTGCTCGTGCCGGCCACTCACGAGCAGCTCGCGAAGCTCGGCGGCGACACCGACCGTTATGACGCGGAGCTGCGACCGGAGCTGATGCGACGCGCGATCGAGGACATCCAGAACGCTGGGATCGAGGTCGACGTCTGGAAGATCGAGGGCGTCGACGAGAGTGAGGATGCCGCGATGCTCGCCCGCCAGACGCGCTCGGGCAAGGGCCGCGAGGGCGTGGCCTGCGTGCTGCTCGGACGCGGCGCCTCGGCTGCCAAGGTCGAGCAGTGGCTCGAGGCGGCGGCGCCGATCGACGGCTTCATCGGCTTCGCGATTGGCCGTTCGATCTGGTGGGACGCGCTGAAGGCGTTCCTCTCAGGCGACCTCGAGCGAGACGCGGCTGCCTCAGAGATCGCCGAGAACTACCTGCACTTCGTTCACGTGTACCAGGGGCAGAAGGTTCACTGACAGTCATGCGCGTCGGCCTGCTCACCGGAGGCGGGGACTGTCCCGGACTGAACGCCGTGATCCGGGCTGGCGTGCGCAAAGCGATCGATGGCTACGGAGATCAGGTGATCGGCTTTCGCGACGGCTGGCGTGGGGTTCTCGAGGACTCCTTCGAGGAGCTCACGATCGAGTCAACGCGCGGGATCCTGCCGCGCGGAGGGACGATCCTCAGGAGCTCGCGTACGAACCCGTACCAGCGGGAGGACGGCCCGCAGAGGGTGCGCGAGACGCTGGCCCGCCACGACCTCGATGCTCTGATCGCGATCGGGGGCGAGGACACGCTCGGCGTCGCCAACCGACTGCATGGCGAGGGTGTGCACGTCGTCGGCGTACCGAAGACGATCGACAACGACCTCGGGGCGACCGACGTGACGTTCGGCTTCGACACGGCGCTGGGCGTCGCGACCGAGGCGATCGACCGTCTCCATACCACGGCCGAGAGCCACAACCGGATCCTGGTCGTCGAGGTGATGGGTCGCCACGCCGGCTGGATCGCACTGCATTCAGGCATCGCCGGCGGCGCGGACGTGATCCTGATCCCGGAGGTCCCGTTCGACATCGACGAGGCGTGCCGGCACATCCGCCGGCGCCACGAGCGTGGTCGCTACTTCTCGATTGTCGTGGCCGCCGAGGGCGCCGTCCCGAAGGAGGGCACGATGGAGCTGACCGCCGGCGGACTCGACGAGTTCGGTCATCCCCGCCTTGGGGGAATCGGCGTCCGACTCGAGCATGAGATCGAGCGGCGGACGGGCTTCGAG
>DASYFZ010000308.1:0-12783 GCA_036000295.1 Solirubrobacteraceae bacterium | reverse complement strand
GTGCAGACGCCGACGCTGGCGATCCTGGCCCGTCGCGAGGAGGAGATCCGGGCGTTCAAGCCAGAGCCCTATTGGGTCGTGGACGCTGCGTTCGACACCGTCAAGGACGCGCCCCGCAAGTACGAGGGCCGCTACCACGCCGGCGCCAATCCTCGGATCAAGACCGCCGACGAGGCGGCGGCGATCGTCGCCGCCTGCGAAAGCCAGACCGGCGAGATCACCAAGCTCGACAAGAGCGAGCGCAAGGAACGCGCGCCGATGCTCTACGACCTGACCTCGTTGCAGCGCGACGCCAACAGCCGCTTCGGGTTCTCGGCGCGCCGCACGCTTGCGGCCGCGCAGCGTCTGTACGAGGAGCACAAGGCGCTGACATACCCGCGTACCAACTCCCGCTTCATCACCCAGGACATGATCGGCGAGATCAAGCCGATCGCCGAGCTCGTCGGAGACCAGAAGGAGTACGGCGAGGCCGCCAAGTACGTGCTGCGGCTCGACGTGCTGCCGCTCGGCCGCGTCGTCAACGACGCCAAGGTCACAGACCACCACGCGATCATCCCGACCCGCGCCGAGCGCCACCCGGTCGAGAAGATGAATCCCGACGACCGCCGGATCTATGACCTGGTGGTGCGCCGCTTCCTGGCCGTCTTCCACCCCGACGCCGTGTTTGAGAACACGCGCGTTGAGACCACCGTCGCCGGCCACGTGTTCCGCACGCGCGGGAAGCTGATGCTGGTCCCCGGCTGGCGCGGTGTGTACGGCGAGGCCGCGGACGCCGAGGGCCCCCGGTCCGACGAGGACGAGGGCCGTGAGCAGCAGCTGCCGAAGCTCGTGCATGGAGAGCAGGTAGCGGTGCAGGAGGTTTCGTCGGAAGCCAAGGAGACCAAGCCGCCGCGCCGCTACACCGAGGGATCGCTGCTGGCCGCGATGGAGACGGCGGGCAAGCTGGTGGACGAGGAAGAGCTGCGCGAGGCCATGAAGGACTCGGGCATCGGCACCCCCGCGACCCGTGCGGCGATCATCGAGCGGCTGCTCCAGGTCGGCTACATCGAGCGCGACGGGCGGGCGCTGGTCGTCACCGAGAAGGGCCTCAACGTGATCCGGCTGCTCGGCGAGCACGCCCTGACCTCGCCCGGCCTGACCGGCGAGTGGGAGCACCGCCTGTCCAAGATCGAGACCGGCGAAGACTCGCGCGAGGCGTTCATGGGCGACATCGTCAAGTTCACCCGCGACACCGTCGGCGAGCTCGACACCAAGCTCAAGGACGTGCGGATCCCGCGCGCCAACCTCGGCCCGTGCCCGGTGTGCGGTCGCGACATCGTCGAGAACCGCAAGGGCTACTCGTGCTGGTCACGCGAGGACCCGGGCTGCGGGTTCGTGATCTGGAAGTCCAAGGCTGGCAAGCAACTGCCGATCTCGGTCGCGCGCGAGCTGATCAAGACCGGTCGCACCGAGAAGGCCGTGACCGGCTTCAAGGGACGTTCGGGCAAGAGCTTCCGCGCACGCCTGGCGCTGCAGCAGAGCGAAGAGGGCAAGTGGCGCGTCGAGTTCGACGAGCCGTGGGCCAAGGAGGGCGCCAAGCCGCCCGAGGCTCCCGAGGGCGAGGAGGCCCAGGAGCAGACCGGCGAGGAGCAGCCAGAAGCGGCCTAACGCCGTCGTGCGCGGGCCCACGGCGGTCACGTCGGGGGCGCGCGGCACCATAGGTCGGGATGCCGCTCAAGTTAGTCCTCGGCCCCGCCAACTCAGCCAAGGCCGGTGAGGTGCTCGGCGCCTACGCGTCGGCCTCGCAGCGAGGCGCGCTGCTGGTCGTGCCTACCGCGCCCGACGCGGCGCACTATGCGCGCGAGCAGGCCGCCGCCGGCGCGGTGCTCGGATCGGTGCTCACCTTCAGCGGCCTGGCGAGCGAGATCGCGCGGCGCGCCGGCTACCACGGACGGCGCCTGTCGGCGCTGCAACGCGATCGCGTGCTGCAGCGGGCGGTCTCCAGGGTTCACTTCCAGGCGCTCGACGTCGCCGCGCAGTCACCGGGCTTCGCGACCGCTGCCGGCAACCTGATCGGCGAGCTGCAGCGCACGCTCGTCACGCCGCAGCGGTTCGCCGCCGCAATGCGAACGTGGGCCGCCGAGGACGGGCGCCGGGTCGCATACGCCGAGGACGTCGCGTCGATCTATCTGGCGTATGCCCGCGAGCTCGAGGCGATCGGGCGCGTGGACGCCGAGTTGTTCGCGTGGCGAGCGCTCGACGCGCTGCGGCTGGCGCCGGGGGCGTGGGGCGACGACCCCGTGTTCTTCTACGGCTTCGACGACCTGCACCCGCTCGAGCGCGACGCGGTCGAGACGTTCTCGCGCGTGGTCGGCGTGCAGGTGACCGTGTCGCTCACCTACGAGGCGGGGCGTGCGGCGCTCGGAGCCCGAGCGGAGGTGGTCGAGGAGCTGCGGCCGCTGGCCGCCGAGGTGGTCGAGCTTCCCGCCCTCGACGAGCACTACAGCGACGCGTCGAGAGCCGCCCTCCATCATGTCGAGCGCAACCTTTTCGAGCCAGAGCCGTCCGCGGGACGCGTCGATCCAGGACGCGCGGTGCGGTTGCTGGAGGCGGGCGGCGAGCGCGCCGAGGCCGAGCTCGTCGCGGCCGAGGTGCTCGAGCTCTTGCGAGCGGGGATCCCCGGCGACGAGATCGCGGTGGTCCACCGTTCTCCGGCCGGCGCGGCGCCCGCGATCGAGCGCGTGTTCGAGCAATACGGGATCGCGATCGCCGTCGACCGCCAGGTGCCGTTCGGGCACACCGGATTCGGACGCGGGCTGCTGGCGCTGGCGCGGTGCGCGCTGTTGGGCGACCGGGCGCGGGCGCAAGACCTGCTGGACTACCTGCGCTCGCCGGGGCTGCTCGAGCGGCCCGAGATCGCCGACGGGCTCGAGGCCGATGTGCGCCGGCAAGGCCTTCGCACGGCCGTGCAGGCGCGCGAGCGGTTGGGCTGGACGCTGGGCGAAATCGACGCGCTGGCGGAGGCCGGCGACCAGTCGGCCGAGCTCGCCCGCCAGGGCCGCCGGTTGTTTGCCGCGCCCCACCGGGGGCGCGCGCCCGTTGTCGATCAGGTCGAGGAGCTCGACGCCCGCGCGCTGGCGACGGTGCTCAAGGCCTTGTCGGAGCTCGACGACCTCGGCGACCGAGTGCCGGGCGCCGAGCTGATCGAGCTGCTCGAGGGGCTGAGCGTGGCCGATCGCGCACCCGCCCGCCGGGGCGCGGTGCTCGTCTCCGATCCACTGGCGATTCGCGCAAGGCGGTTCACGGCGGTATTCCTGTGCGGCTTGCAGGAGGGGGCATTCCCGCTGGCGACTGCCCCCGAGCCGTTTCTGTCAGACGAGCGGCGGCGGGAGCTAGCCGCTTGCAGCGGCCTGCGGCTTGCGCCCGCAGACGATGCGCTGGCGCGTGAGCGCTACCTGTTCTATGCCTGCATCTCGCGCGCGACTCGCGAGGTGGTGCTGAGCTATCGCAGCTCCGACGAGGAGGGCAATCTGGCGCTGGCGTCGCCGTTCATCGCCGACGTCGCCGAGCTGCTCGACCCGGATTGGCGAGAGCGCCGGCGCCGGCGCATGCTTGCCGACGTCGTCTGGCCGGCGAACCAGGCGCCGACCGCCCGCGAGCTGGCACGCACGGAGGCGGCCGCGACCGCGCCGCTCAGTGGCGACGTCCCGTCACCGCTGCACTCGCTGTCCGATACCGCGCTTCGCCACGTCCGCCACAGCGAGATCCTGTCGGGCGGCGCGCTCGAGACCTACGGCGACTGCCCGGTCAAATGGCTTGTGGAGCGCGAGCTACAGCCTGCTCGGTTCGAGCCCGACCCGGATCCGATCGTGCGCGGCAGCTACATGCACGAGGCGCTCGAGGAGGTGATCCAGCGGCTCGGGACCGCGGTCACGGCGCAGACGCTGCCCGACGCGCTGGGACATCTCGAGGACGTGCTCGAGGAGTCCACGCCGCCGATCGCGGCCGGGCGCTCAGAAGGAGTGCGCGCAGCGGCGCTGCGCGCGATCGAAGCGGACCTGCGCCGCTACCTCCGCCACGAGGCCGGCGACGCCTCCGCGTGGGAGCCCCGCGCGGTGGAGCTTCGGTTCGGGTTTGAGGGTGACGAGGACTCGCTGCCGGCGCTGGAGCTCGGACAGCGGCCGGGGACGGTCAGGGTGCGGGGCGCGATCGACCGCGTCGACGTCGACCGGAGCGGTCACCGCGCGATCGTCCGCGACTACAAGAGCGGCTCGGCGCGACCCGACTACCAGGGCGCGCGATGGCAGTCCGAGCGCCGGCTGCAGGTCGCCCTGTACATGCTCGCGGTTCGTGACCTGCTCGGGCTCGAGCCTGTCGCCGGCCTGTACCAGCCGCTCACCGGCAACGATCTACGCGCTCGCGGCGTGTTCCTCGGCGACGCCGATGTCGGCAGCCGGCTGTTCGCCAATGACGCGCGCGACGAGGAGCAGCTGCGCGGGGTGCTCGAGGACGCGACGGCGCGCGCGATCGCCCTGGCCTCGCGGCTGCGCGCCGGCGAGCTGACCCCGTGTCCGCCGAACTGCTCGCGCGACGGCTGCCGCTACCCCGGGATTTGCCGCAGCCAATGATCGCCTGTGATGAGTCGGTGGCCGACGGCGCGCCGCACTGGACCGAGGAGCAGCGCTACGCGATCGAGCGCCGCGAAGGCGACCTGCTGCTCGACGCCGCAGCGGGCAGCGGCAAGACGTCGGTGCTGGTGGAGCGCTTCGTGCGGTCCGTGCTCGAGGACGGCATCGCGGTCGAGGCGATCCTCACGATCACGTTCACCGAGAAGGCCGCGGCGGAGATGCGCGACCGGATTCGCGCTCGCCTGCGCGCGATCGGCGCCGACGATGCCGCCCGTGCGACCGAGGGCGCGTTCATCTCGACGATCCACGGGTTCTGTGCCCGCGTGCTGCGGGCGCACGCGCTTGCGGCGGGGCTCGATCCGCTGTTCGTCGTGCTCGACGAGCCCGAGGCGGCGCGGATCGCCGACGCCGCGTTCGACGAGGCGCTGGAGGATCTGGCCCGCAACGAGCCTGGCGGCGTTGACCTGATCGCGGCGTACACGCCGGTCGCGCTGCGCAGCGGTATCCAGTCGCTGCACGATGAGCTGCGCTCGCGGGGCCAGGTGCTGCCGTCATTGCCGCCGCTGCCGCCGCTTGACGAGGACGAGACCGCGGCGGCCCGCGAGGCGCTGTCGGCGGCCGCGAGCGAGCTTTTGGGTGAATTGGCCGGCATCCACGAGCCCGGCGTCAGGGTGGTCGAGGCAATGGAGCGGATCGGTCGCTGCATCGAGGCGCTCGAGGACGAGGGCGACGAGGTGCCGTGGCCAGGCGAGCTGTTCGGCTGGAGTCTGCCGGGCGGCAACGGCGCGGCGCTGAGCACGCCCGCCTGCGGCGTATACAGCGAGGCACTCGCCCGCCTGCGAGCTGCCTACGAGCATCACTGGGCCGCGAAGGTTCACGGGCTGCTGGCGCGGCTGCTGAGTGGCTACGGCGAACGCTACGCGCGGCGCAAGCGCGAGACCTCGGGCGTCGACTTCGAGGATCTCGAGCTGTTGACGCGCGAGCTTCTGCGATCCGAGTCGGAGCTTCGCGAGCGCTACCGCGATCGCTTCGAGCAGATCATGGTCGACGAGCTCCAGGACACAAACGCCGTGCAGATCGAGCTGATTGAGCTGATCGCGCGCGGCAACTTGTTCACGGTCGGCGACGCCCAGCAGTCGATCTACGCCTTCCGCCACGCCGACGTCGAGCTGTTCGAGCGCCGCGGGGAGGAGCTTGCGAAGGTGGGGGCGAGGGCGACGCTGCAGACCAACTTCCGATCCCGGCCCGAGATCCTCCGGGTCCTGAACGCGACGTTCGAGCCACTGCTCGGCTCGCACTTCAGGCCGCTCGTGCCGGGGAGGCACGATTCGCCTGTGCTCGATCCGCGCGTCGAGGCGCTGGTCGTCGACAAGGGGGCGGACTGGAACCCCGACGGGCTCGGAGCGCCGTGGCGGCTCGCCGAAGCACGCGCGCTGTCGGCACGCGTCGCCGAGCTGCTCGCCGATGGTGCCGCCGCCCGCGACGTCGTGGTGCTGACCCGGGCCACGACCGATCTGCGCGTGTATGAGCGCGCGCTCGAGGCCCGAGGTGTTCCGACGTACGTGATCGGCGGCCGCGGCTACTGGGCGCACCCACAGGTCGTCGACCTCGTCGCCTATCTGCGTGCGCTCGCCAATCCGCGCGACGAGGAGGCGCTGTACACCGTGCTGGCGTCGCCGCTGGTCGGCGTGTCGGTCGACGCGCTCGTGGTGGTTGCCGCCGCGGGCCGGGCCGGGGACCGCGATCCGTGGTGGGTGATCCGCGAGCCCGAGGGCCGCTTCGACGAGCTGCGCGCCGACGACCTCTCGAAGCTGACCGCGTTTGCGGAGTGGTTTGCGGGCGAGCGTGCCGCCGCCTCGCGCAGCGGGATCGAGCAGTGCATCGAGCGGGTTGTGTCCCTTACCGGCTATGACCTGGCGGTGCTCGCGATGCCGGGCGGCCAGCGGCGCCTTGCCAACGTCCGCAAGCTGATGCGTCTGGCGCGTGAGCATGAGGCGGCTTTCGGCAGCGAGCTTCGCGAGTTCCTCGGGGTGGTTGAGGCGCGGTCCGGGGAGGGCGGTCCCTCCGGCTCGCGGGAGAGCGAGGCGCCTGTCGAGGGCGAGGCTTTGGACGCGGTCCGGCTGATGACGATCCACCGCGCCAAGGGGCTCGAGTTCGACATCGTCTGCGTGGCCGATCTCGGGCGCGGCCCGCGCTGGCGCGCGGAGCTGATGCGAGTCGGTCGCGACGGGCGCTTCGGATTGCGGCTGGCGCAGCCAGGGACCGGGAGGCGCGAGTCGGCGCTTGACTACAAGGCGCTGGGCGACGAGCAGCAGCAGGCCGAGGCGCGCGAGGAGCGCCGCCTGTTCTACGTGGCGATGACGCGAGCGCGAGAGCGTCTGATCGTCAGCGGGGCGGCCAAGCTCGAGTCGTGGCAGTCGTCCGGGGGCCCGATCGCGTGGCTCGGGCCGGCGCTGGTGGGCGATATCGAGGCGGTCATCGAGCAGGGGTCGGGCGTGACCGAGCTCGGCGTCCGCTTCGAGCTCTTGCGCGAGGAGGCTCAAGATAGGAGTTTTGTGCCGATATATGCGGCACAAAACGCCGAGGTCGAATCCGGGGACCTGCTGCCGGCGCCCGAGCCGCCGCCGCCCGCGGAGCCCGCGCCGCCGGTGGCGGCGCTCAGTTACTCATCGCTTGGGGAATTCAAGCGCTGCGGCTACCGGTTCTACGTGGAGCGGGTGCTCGGCCTGCCGCCGCTCGATCGCACCGACGGTCCCCGGGAAGCCGCGGCGCCCGGCGCCGACGCCGCGCTCGCGCCCACCGACCGCGGCGTGCTCGTCCACGACCTGCTCGAGCGGCTGGACTTCCGGCGCCCGATCAAGCCGACCACGGCGATGATCTCCGCAGCGGCGCAGCGCGCCGGTCTGGGATCAGCGGTCAGCGAAGCAGACGCCGAGGAGGCGGCCGGCCTGGTCGAGCGTTTCGCTGCCACGGAGCTGTGCGCGCGACTGGGGCGCGCCACCCAGGTGTCGCGGGAGGAGCGGTTTGCGTTCCTGCTCGGTGGCGCGCTCGTGGTCGGTGCCCTCGACGTCCTCGCCCGCGAGCCCGGGGGACGCGCGCTGGTCGTCGACTACAAGACCGATCGGCTCGAGGGCGCGGACCCGAGCGAGGTGGTAGACCGGGCCTATGCGACGCAGCGGCTCGTCTACGCGCTGGCGGCCCTGCGCGCAGGGGCCGAACACGTCGAGGTCGCGCACGTGTTCCTCGACGGCGTGCACGAGCCGGTCATCGCGACGTTCTCGCTCGAGGATGCGCCCGAGCTGGAAGACCGCCTTTCGGCCCTGGCCGACGGCGTCATGCGGCGGGAGTTCGCCGTCACCGATGCGCCCCACCGCGCCGTCTGTCAGGGCTGTCCGGCGGAAGGCGGGCTGTGCTCATGGCCGCTGGGCATGACTCGGCGTGACGCCCCCGACCGGCTGTTCTGAATCATCGGCGGACGGTGGTGCCGCCGTCGGCTGCTGAAACTCCACGTCGATCTGCTCGACGGGCGACCGCTCCTCGACCTTGGCAAGCGCGCGCAGCGTCGCCTGGTCCTCGGGGAGCGTGGGGTCGCCGAATAGGCTCCGCGGCCACAGCTTGCGCGCGACCACGACATTGATTTCGGCCGCGAACAGGGTCATCTGGGCGCCGAGGTGCAGCCAGATCAGCAACGCGATCACCAGCGCGAACTGGGCGTATGTATTGCTCGACGTCTTGTAGACGTGGTCCACGTAGTAGCCGCCCACGATCTGCAGCAACTCCCAGACGGCAGCCGCCACGGCGACGCCGATCAGCAGGGATTTGGTCGGAATCTCGTCCGACGTCATCAGCCTGAAGGCAAAGAAGAACAGCGACAGGTTGAGCAGCAGCGCGAGCACGATGCCCGCCACCTTGAGCAGCGGGCCGTGGAGCGCCCCGGTGACCACACCCGACACCGCCGTGGAGACGATGAACAGCGTCCCCAGGACGATCAGCAGCGCGATTCCGCGCAGCCGGGAATGCAGGAAGTCCGGCCGCTGCTTGTGCGGCACCGCCCACACGTGGTCGAAAGCCCGCTGGGCGGCCTGCGTGACCCCGAGCCCGCCCCAGAGGGCCGCAGCCAGGCCGATCACCAGCGCCGTTCCGCTCCCCTCCAGGCTGTGAACTTGGATCTGCTGGCCGATCACCGGGAACTGCCCGAGCACCGACTTCTCGACGGACGTCTGCAGGCTCGAGTTGCCCTGCAGCACGTACCCGAGCACGGTGACGAACACGAGCAGCAGCGGGAACAGCGAGAAGAACGAGTAGTACGCGACGAGCGCCGCGAGGCCTCCACCCTGGTCGTCGCCGAACTTCTTGACGACGGCGACCGGGACCGCCAGCACGGGATGCTTGCGCTGGGCGCGGTCAAACGCGTGCACGGGACGCAACGGGTCCACGTCTCAAACGGTACCCCCGCGGGGCACCAAAAACTCGGAGATTGCGGGAGGGTCAGGCTGCGGCGGCGAGCGGCCGGGGCGCCGGCGGACGGTCCTCGACGCGGCTGCGCTCACGCAGCACGACCGTCGCCCCCCCGGACGGGCTGAACGTGATGCTCCGCCGGGCGGTTCGCTCGGGTCGGTCGGCGCCGGGCGAGAGCTCGAAGCGCTCGAACGTGGCCCGCAGCACGATCTTCATCTCCTGCAGCGCAAAGCTTGCGCCGAGACAGCGCCGGCGCCCGCCGCCGAACGGGATCCAGGTGTAGGTCCCGGGCGAGGTGCCGACGAACCGCTCGGGCCGGAACGCATGCGGCTCGGGATAGATCTCGGGGTCGTGGTGGACGAGGAACGCGCTGGCGAGCAGCGACACTCCTGCCGGATACTCGAACCCACCGATCGTGATCGGGCGCTTGGTAAGCCGCGGCTCCGCGTTGGGCAGCACAGGCCGCAGACGCAGGATCTCGTTGATCGTTGCGTTGAGGTACTCGTCGCCCTCGCCTGCGTCGATCTCTTCCGTCAGCCGCGCGACGACCGCGGGCTCTCGCGCCAGCCGCTCAAATCCCCATGCCAGCTGCGACGCCGTCGTCTCGTGGCCGGCGACGAGTGCCGTCATCAGCTCGTCGCGAAGCTCGTCGGCGGACATCGGCGAGCCGTCCTCATGGCGCGCCTGCAGCAGCATCGCCAGGATGTCGTCACCAAGTGGCTCCCCAGCCTGCTCGGCCGCGCGGCGCTCCTGCACCAGGTCGAACATCAGCTCGTTGGCCCGCCGCGTGAGCGAGTCGAACTGCCGGACCGACGGCATCCAGCCGGTCACGCGGCGCAGCGCGGGCAGCACCGACAGGGGGCTCTCGCTGAACGACAGGACGCCCGTCAGCGAATCGCGCAGCCCGTCGAGCCGCTGCCCCTCCTCGAGGCCGAAGACGGCGCGCAGGATGATCTCGAGCGTGAGGCGCTGCAGCCGGGGATGCAGCGTCACCGGGACGTCGCGCGGCCACGAGTCGAGCTCACGCTCGGTGAGCTCGGTCATCGTCCCGGTCAGCCGCTGCATCTTCTCGCCGTGGAACGCTGGCAGCATCAGCTTGCGCTGCTCGAGGTGCGGCGCCTCGTCGAGCAGGATCACCGAGTTGCGGCCGATCAGTGGCTCGAGCACGCGTGCGCCCTCGCCGGGGTGCACGGCGTCGGGCGGCGCCGTGAATAGCTCCTTGATGTCGGCGGGATCCGAAAGGATCACGAACGGCGGCTGGAACGGCAGCTGCACCGAGACTCGCTTCCCATAGCGCCGGCGAAGCCGCAACAACGACGGCCCGGGCCGCTTCCAGGTGGCGATGAGCTGGATCGCCGCGGGCGTGCTGGGCCCCGGCGGTAGAAGCTTCCGGCGGTCGCGCTTGTTCACGTCGCCTCCATGGGGGTCGGCACGGGCGGGCCGCCCGCTAGTGCGAGGGATTACATAGTCGCACTAGTTGCAGGTGTGTGAGAAGGGTCACTCAGGATCCGCGCTCGACGTCGAGCAGCAGCTGCTTTCGCTCAAGCCCACCCGTGTAGCCCCCGAGGCCGCCGCCCGAGTGCAGCACCCGGTGGCATGGCACGACGATCGGGATCGGGTTGGCGCCCAGCGCGTTGCCCGCCGCGCGAAACCCGCGCGGGCTCCCGGCCGCCTCCGCAACCCGCTTGTAGCTCGACACCGCCCCATACGGGATTCGCGCGGTGGCGCGCAGCACGCGACGGCCGAACCCGTGAGTGAGCCGCCAGTCGATCGGCACGTCGAACTCGTGCCTGGAGCCGGTGAAGTACTGATCCAGCTCTCGCCGCACCTCGTCGAGCCGGCGCGGGGAGATCAGCACCCGCGGGGAGATCCTGCTCGCGAGCTCGGCGACGACCTCGTCCTCGCCCTCGAAGTCGACGTACGCGAGCCGGACGAGCCCGCGATCCGTGCGCGCCAGCAGCAGCGTCCCGAGCGGGGAGTCGAGCGTCGCGTACGCCACGTCGAGCAGCCCCGCGGTCGCTGCCGCTTCGCCCAGGTCGGGGAGCGGGTGCTCGGCGGCGGTCGCGGCGGCGGCTCGCAGCTCGCGCTCGATGGCTGTGTCGTCGATCATCGCTCGTACTCCGTTCGCAGTCGTTTCAGGCCTTCGTGGACGTTGCGCCTGGCGGCGTCCTCGCTGGTACCCATCACCGACGCGATGTCGGCATGAGCGGCGTCGAACACGTAGCGCAGCGCGATCGCCGTTCGCTGCTTTGGCGGAAGCGCGCGGACCAGGCGCCACAGGTCGTCCTGGCCGTTGTAGGACGTCGCTTCGTGGGCGGCCTGCTCGGGCACGTCCCCGACCGGCACCGGCCGACGGGCGCGGGCCCTGACCTGATCGATCGCCTTGCGGTGGGCGATCGTCAGCAGCCAGCCGCGCAGGTGGGCGGCGTCGCGCAGTCTCGGATAGCCGCGCAGGGCTGCGATCCACGTCTCCTGGTAGCAGTCATCGGCGGCCGTGCTCCCGACCATCGCCACGAGAAATCGATGCACGTCGCGACCGTGCGTGTCGATCAGCTCCTGGAAGGGAGGGAGGTCCACATGCGATCTAACGCCTCGGCTCGACATTTCGTGAGATGTAAGCGGGCCGCCTCCGGCAAGACTGCGCTCATGCCTTGATCGGACCGCACGTTCGCTATACAAAGCTTGTATGGCCCGCGCAATTTGGTCAGGCGCGATCAGCTTCGGGCTCGTCAACGTGCCCGTCAAGCTGTACAGCGCGACTTCGCCCAAGTCCGTCCGCTTCCACCAGCTGTCGAGCAAGACGGGCGCTCGGATCCGCCAGAAGCGCGTCGATCCGACGACCGACGAAGAGGTCCCCTACGAGGACATCGTCAAGGGCTACGAGATCACCCCGGACCGCTACGTGCTGATCAGCACCGAGGAGCTCGAGGCGCTCGATCCCAAGGCGACGCGGACGATCGACATCGAGGAGTTCGTCGATCTGGCCGAGATCGACCCGATCTACTACGACCACTCCTACTACCTCGCTCCCGCCGCCGGGGGCGCCAAGGCTTACAGGCTGTTGGTCGACGCGATGCGCGAGTCGGGCAAGGTCGGGATCGGGCGCGTGGTCCTGCGCTCCAAGCAGCAGCTGTGCGCGCTTCGGCCGACCGGCGAGGCGCTGACGCTGAGCACGATGCTGTTCGGCGATGAGGTGCTGTCGCCCGACCGCCTCGACGAGCTCGACTCCGTCAACGAGGCCGAGGCGAGCGAGCGCGAGCTGACGATGGCCCAGCAGCTGATCGACTCCCTGTCCGCGGACTTCGAGCCCGACAAGTACCACGACGAATACCGCGAACGGGTGCTCGATCTGATCGAACGAAAGGCCGCCGGCGAAGAGATCGCGATCCAGCCTCAGGCCGAGGAGCCCGCGGCGGCGCCGGACCTGATGGCGGCGCTCGAGGCAAGTCTTGCCGCGGTCGGCGAGGACTCCGAAGCCAAGCCCAAGTCCAAGAGCTCCGGCAGCTCGGACGGGGCGGCCTCGAAGAAGAAGACCGCCAAAGCCAAGAGCTGACGGGGCTTTCGGCGCTTCGGCGCCTATAGGTAGTCCCGGCGAGCGCCGCTGGTAGCCTTTCTGGCCCCTCCTCCATGCGGTGTCCTCGCTTCCGGGACCCGCGTCCGCATATTCCTATGCCCATACGCACAGCTGCACCCGGGGCCACCGGCCTCTACGACCCCG
>DASYFZ010000273.1:0-3336 GCA_036000295.1 Solirubrobacteraceae bacterium | reverse complement strand
GCGTACTGCGACAGCGTCAGCGTCCCGTTTCCGCCCGATTGCTGGGCGGTGGTGCCGCGTGCGCGCCGCACCGCCTGGGCGAAAGCATCGAAGGCCGCGAGGAACGCATCGCCGTCTTCGTTGATCGGCAACGGCGGCAGCGGTTGCGCTTGCCCGGACGCATCCATGAGAATCAGATTATCAGTTAAGCGTGGCTTGCCAATGATTGGCATGCTAAGCTTCGCCCAGAGGCAAGCAATGTTCCGCAACATCCTTGTCAGCGTCGATGGCTCCGTCCACGCGCAGCGTGCTCTTTCCGAGGCGATCGATATCGCGGTCGCCGACCGGGCACGGCTCACGATCCTGACCGCGATCCCCAAGTCGCCCACCTGGATGTGCGCGTCGCTGGCGGTGCCCGCGCCGCCGCCGCTGGACCGCGAGCTCGAACGCGAGTCCGAGCAGGTCCTGCGGTCCGCTGAGCGTCGCGTGCCCGAGTCGGTGCCCGTCACCACGATCCTCACGCGTAAGCCGATCCGCGAGGCGATCCAGAAGCGGATCGAGGAGGGCCATCACGATCTGCTCGTGATCGGCTCGCGCGGCCGCGGCGCGCTGACCTCCTCCCTGCTGGGAAGCGTCAGCCATCACGCGCTCAACCACAGCCCGATCCCGGTGCTCGTCGTGCACGCCGACAAGACCGAGTTGTCCGAGCCGCGCTCACCGCAGCCCGAGCGCGAAACGCCGATGGCGTCGACGGATCCGCCGGGCGCGGTCGCCCCGGCTTAGCCCCCGCCTAACATCAAGAGCATGCGCCTGTCCGTGCTCGACCAGTCCCCGATCTCCGAGGGCTCGACCGGTGCCGAGGCGCTGCGCAACACGATCGACCTCGCACAGCTCGCCGACAGCCTGGGCTACCACCGCTACTGGGTCGCCGAGCACCACGGCGGGCCGATGCTGGCCAGCGCCAGCCCCGAGGCCCTGATCGGCCCGATCGCCGCAGCCACCAGCGAGATCCGCGTCGGCAGCGGCGGCGTGATGCTTCCGCACTACAGCCCGCTGAAGGTCGCCGAGACGTTCACGATCCTGGCGGGGTTGTTCCCCGGTCGCATCGACCTTGGCTTGGGACGCGCGGCGGGCACCGATCCGATGACCACGTTCGCGCTGCAGCGCGACCGCCGCCAGGCCTCGCCCGACGACTTCCCCCAGCAACTCGCCGAGCTGCTCGCGTACTTCGGGGACACGCTGCCCGAAGACCATCCGTTCGCACGGCTGGCGGGCACGCTTCCGGGTTTGCCAGAGGTTCCGGAGCCATGGCTGCTCGGCTCATCGCTGCAGAGCGCGATCTGGGCGGCCCAGCTGGCGCTGCCCTACGCGTTCGCGGACTTCATCAACCCAGGTGGCGCTGAGATCGCGGCTCGGTACCGCGAGGAATTCGTGCCGGCCGAGGACTCGCCTCTGCCCCGAACCGCGGTCGCCGCGTGGATCCTCTGCGCCGACACGACCGAGGAAGCCCAGCGCCTGGCGTCGAGCAGCCGGATGACGATGACGCTGCTGCGGCGCGGGGAGCTGATCGCGGTGCCGCCGGTCGAGAAGGCGCTCGAGTTCCTCGCTCGTGAGGGCAAGACGGTCGACAACGCGGTGCCTGGCCGCCGGGCGATCGTCGGC
Source organism: Solirubrobacteraceae bacterium (assembly GCA_036000295.1). Taxonomy (GTDB): domain Bacteria; phylum Actinomycetota; class Thermoleophilia; order Solirubrobacterales; family Solirubrobacteraceae; genus Palsa-465. The sequence goes on along the minus strand of DASYFZ010000273.1, from coordinate 1,695 downwards.
TCGCCGGAGAAGGTGCGCGCCGGGGTCGAGGAATTGGCGGAGGCATACGATGCCGAAGAGGTGATCGCGGTGACGATCACCCACGACCACCAGGCGCGCCGGCATTCCTACGAGCTGCTGGCCGACGCGATGGGCCTCGAGCCACGCGACGTTCTCACGTCCGCGCAGCGCGAGACGTTTTAACTGACATGACGAACCTGATCTACACAACGATTGACAGCCCGATCGGCGAGCTCTTGCTCGTCGGTGACGGCGACCGGCTGCACCGCCTGTCGATGCAGGGCGGTCGGCGCCCTATTGCGATCGACGCCCGCTGGGAGCGGCGCGACGACGCGTTCGGCGAGGCCCGCGCGCAGCTGAGCGAGTACTTCGACGGGCAGCGCCGCGAGTTCGACGTGCCGCTCGGCCTGGAGGGCAACCCGTTCGAGCTGCGCGTGTGGGAGGCGCTGTGCCAGATCCCATACGGCGAGACCGTCAGCTACGGCGAAATCGCACGCGAGATCGGCGCGCCAAGCGCCGCTAGGGCCGTCGGCCTTGCCAACGGCCGCAACCCGGTCGCCGTGATCGTGCCGTGCCACCGAGTGATCGGGGCCGACGGCACGCTGACCGGGTACGGCGGCGGGCTCGAGCGCAAGCGCTTGCTGCTGGACCTCGAGTCCGGCGTGCTCCCGCTGGCCGCGGCTTAGCGCCTCCACATTCCACGTGGGGCGAGGAACGCGTCATAAATCGACGTTTCTCGCCCCACGTCCTTGTGCTTCTCTATTCGAAGCGCTACCGTGAGCGCTTCGAATACAGAAGCGCCAGCCACCCGGAGGACCCATGCAACGCCTTGAGCCCCTGAACCCTCCCTACGACCCGGACCTAGCCCGCACGCTGACCCGGATGATGCCGCCCGGCCAGGAGCCGCTGAAGCTGTTCCGCGCGGTCGCGCACAACCGCCACATCCTCGACAAGCTCCGCAGCACCGGCTCCTACCTGCTCAACTTCGGCACGCTTGACCCGGCCGACCGGGAGCTCGTGATTCAGCGAACCTGTGCTCGCTGCGGCTGCGAGTACGAGTGGGGCGTGCATGCGACGGTGTTCGGCGCGCAGGTGGGCCTCACCGACGACAAGCTCGCGGCCACCGTCACCGCAGCACCCGAGGACGGGGCTGCGCCCTGGACTGCGCGGGAGGCGCTGCTGGTAGCGCTCGCCGACGAGCTTCACGACACCAGCACGGTCTCCGACCACACCTGGAACGCGCTATCGGAGCACTACGACGAGGCGCAGCTAGTGGAGCTCGTCGCGCTCGCCGGCCAGTACCACGCGGTCTCGTTCATGGCCAACGCGCTCGGCGTCGAGCGCGAGGACGCCGCCGAGCGATTCCCCGCGGCAGAGGCGGGTTAACCGCCGCCCGACAGCTGTTTGACGGCAGCGCCGACGAACCCCTCGGCCAGAGCGTCGCCGACGCCACCGACCGGCAAAAACCGCGGCACATCGAGGCTCGCCGAAAGGTCGAGCCGGATCAGCGTCGGGCCTGTGTCCTCCACGAGCCAGGTCACCTCGAATACCTCGGGCCCAGAGTCTGCGTCCCGCACCTTCGTGAGCTTGACCGACCGCCGCCCGTCGGTCGCGACCGACATCACGAGGTTGAAGTCCTTGACCAGCGGCCCGCGCGCCATGTGGAGCTTGGCCCGGACGCGCGTGGGGTGGCCG
>DASYFZ010000223.1:0-7822 GCA_036000295.1 Solirubrobacteraceae bacterium | reverse complement strand
CGCCGCGCATGTGGCGGCCCACTGCCTACAGCGACGACGACTTTGCCGAGTTCCGCGAGGCGATCAAGCCGACGAAGATCAAGGCGGTGCTGATCCACGCCGTGTACCTGCTCAACTGCGCCACCGAAGATCGCGAGATGCGCGACAAGTCGCGTACGTCGCTGATCCAGTCGTTGCGCGTCGGCGCCGGGATCAGAGCAGTCGGAGTGGTTCTGCATCCGGGCTCGGCCAAGCAGGGCGACGTGGGCAAGGCGATCAAGCGAGCGGGCAAGGTCATCAAGGAGGCACTCGACGAGACCGAGCGCTGCCACCTGCATCTCGAGGACACCGCGGGGGCCGGCGGCACGCTTGGACGTTCGTTCGAGGAGCTTGCGGCTCTGATCGATGCCTCCGGCGGCGGCGACCGCCTCGGGATCTGCCTGGATTCGTGCCACCTGCTGGCGTCGGGCTATGAGGTTCGCACCGTCGAAGGCCTGCGCGACACGCTGAAGGACTTCGACTCGATCGTGGGCCGCAAGCGCCTGAGCTCGCTGCACGTCAACGACTCGATGACGCCGCTGGGCTCCAACCGCGACCGCCATGCGCTGCTCGGCCAGGGCGAGTTCGGCGAGAAGGGCTGTGCGACGTTCCTGTCCGAGCCCCGGTTCCAGAGGCTGCCGTCCGTGCTCGAAACTGGCTCCGACGGCGGCGCGCCCGGCGCCAGCGACGTCGCGCTCGCGGTCAAGCTGCACAAGCGCGGCCTGGCGTCACGCGAGCGCTCCAAGTCCGCCTCCAAGCCGCGCGGCTCCAAATCCGCCGCCAAGCGCTAGCTTCACTGCCCAGATGAGCGAGCGCAGCGGCGACGCGCTGGTCGTGTTCGGGATCACCGGCGATCTGGCGCGCAAGATGACGTTCCGGTCGCTCTACCGGCTGGAGAAGCGAAAGCTGCTCGACTGCCCTGTGATCGGTGTCGCGGTCGACGATTGGGACGTCGTGCAGCTGCGCGAGCGGGCGCTGGAGTCGATCCGTCAAAGCGGCGAAAAGCTCGACGAACGGGTGTTCTCGCGCCTGTCGAACCGCCTGTCCTACGTCCGCGGCGACTTCGCCGACCAGGAGACATACAAGCGCGTGGCCGCCGCCCTGGGCGATAAGCAGAACCCCGTCTTTTACCTCGAGATCCCGCCGTCGCTGTTCGCGACGGTGGTCAAGGGCCTGGCCGCAGCGGACCTCGTCTCGAACGGGCAGCGCGTGGTCGTCGAGAAGCCGTTCGGCCACGACCTCAAGTCCGCCAGGGCGCTGGCCAGGAGGCTGCACAAGTACATCGACGAGTCCCAGCTGTACCGCATCGACCACTTCCTCGGGAAGATGGGCCTCGAAGAGATCCTTTATCTGCGGTTCGCCAACACGATGCTCGAGCCGATCTGGAACCGCAACTACCTCGCCTGCGTGCAGATCACGATGGCCGAGAAGTTCGGCGTCGAGGATCGCGGGCACTTCTACGACCCGGTCGGGGCGCTGCGCGATGTGGTCGTCAACCACCTGCTGCAGCTGCTGGCGACCGCGGCGATGGAGCCGCCCTCGAGCGGCGACCCCGATCTGCTCAAGGATGCCAAGGCGTCGGTGTTCAGGGCGATGCCGGAGGCCGACCCCGCCAACTACGTCAGGGGCCAGTACGAGGGCTATCGCGAGATCGACGGCGTGCGGCGCAACTCGACGACCGAGACGTTTGCCGCGCTGAGGCTCGAGGTCGACAACTGGCGCTGGGCCGGCGTCCCGTTCTTCATCCGCACGGGCAAGCAGCTGCCCGTCACCCAGACCGAGCTTCGGCTGCTGTTCAAGCACCCGCCGAAGGTCCACTTCCTAAGCGCGAGCCGGCGCCGCCCGCAGCCCAACCAGATCGTGTTCCGGATCGACCCCGGCACCGGCATCCGGATGGTGCTGGACGCCCAGCGCGCCGACCAGCCCGGAGCGAGCGAGATCGAGCTGGACATGGAGTTCTCACAGGAGGGCGGCGAGGGCGCCACCCCCTACGAGGTTCTGCTGCACGCGGCGCTGATCGGCGACAGCACTCACTTCACACGGCAGGACGGGGTTGAGGCGACCTGGCGGATCGTGCAGCCGCTGCTGCAGTCTCCGCCGCGGGTGCAGGCGTACAGGAAGGGCTCCTGGGGTCCAAAGGCTGCCGACGAGTTGGTTGCGACGTTCGGCGGTTGGCACGGCCCGTGGGTCAACGGCTGAGCCGGGGCCGAACGTCAACGGCTGACCGTGGGCCGAACGTCAACGGCTGAGCCGGGGCCGAACGTCAACGGCTCCATTGAAAAAGGGCCTAGGGGCAGGTGCGTCGCGACCGTGCTTAAACCCGCACGCGCCTGTTTGCCATCGGATGCGCGTCAAGTTATGCAGCTATGTGATGCATAAGTTGGCACGCCTTGGTACCGACAGCTCCCCTTGCCGGGTTATGCATGTGATCGTCCGCGGCCGGGCGGGGCATTTCACGACAATCGCGGCGAGATCGCCGAAGTGATCTGTGTGAAGCACCCAAGCGGTGTTCCACATGACACGCCTCGATCGCTGGCGATCGATTGTCGTGCAATGCCCCCTCCATCCGCACCCTCAATGGGCCGTTGACGTTCGGCCCGGGCCTGGTTCTGGGACAGGTGGAACCTAGGCCCCGCGACCCGGGCGCCGGCTTCGCGGCGACTCCGGCTCCTCTCCCGGGCCGGGCTCCTCGGTCCACTCTGGACGCACCATGCGTCCGGTCCCCGGCAGGTAATTCGTGCGGTGGCGTAGCGGGATCTGACGACCACCGGGCCGCCTGGGCCGGAACTCGATCAGGCACACGATCGCGACCAGGGTGATGATCGCGAAGCCGATCACCTGGATCGTGTGCGTCGAGGGGATGAACAGGGCAGCGAGGCCGATGACGAGGAGCACCGCGACGGTGACCACGAATCCCCTCGTTGTCGCGCCCGGGCTGTCGAGCTCGTCCGGGGTCATCCCGGCACCGGTGCCCTTCGGATCCTCCACTCCGAGGAGGGTACCCGCTCAGGCGACGCTGGCCGGCGCCTGTACGGCCTCGGCCACGATCCGCTCCTCTGCGAGGATCGCGGCGCCGAGCAGCAGGTCGAGCTCGGCGTGCAGGCTCGCGTTGCGCTCAACCTTGAACTGGGTGCCCAGCTTCAGGCGACGCTCTCCGATCGACGTGCGCAGCTCGATCACGACCTCCGACTCGCCGGGAAAGCCGGTGAGCAGCTCGCGCAGCTCACCGAGCACCGAGGCGGGAAGCGCGTTTGCGTCGAGCCGCAGCCGCAGCGCTTCGGGGCCTGTAGGCGTCACGGCCTCGCGCTCCTGAGCCTCGGCGACCTCCTCTTCGGTGGGCTGGAAGAGGTCGGCCTGCTGGACGATCAGGCAAGTCTTCTCGCGGTCCTTGTGGTCCACGCGCCCGCGGACGATCACGATCGAGTCCGGCGCCAGCGCCTCCTCGCACGCGAGCAGCGGCTTACCGAAGACGATCATCTCGACAGACGTCTCGAGGTCATCGAGCGTGGCGAACATCATCGGATCGCCCTTCTTGGTGCGGATCCGCTTGGTCTCGGTGATCATCCCGCCGACGGTCACCCAGTCGCCGTCGCGGCGGCCGGAGAGCTCGGCGAGCGAGCAGTCGACCTTCTCGCGCATCGCCGCCCTGACGTCCTTGAGCGGGTGCGCGGAGATGAACAGGCCGATCGACTCCTTCTCGGCGGCCAGCAGCTCCTGGCGATCGAACTCGATCAGCGGGATCGGCGCGTGGCTGGGCACAGCGACATCCCGAGCACCCCCTCCCGCACCCCCGAGGTCCGCCCCAAGATCGAAGATCGACCCCTGGCCGATCAGCGCGTCCTGCTGCGCCTTCTGGCCGGCCCCCTGGGCCTGCTCGAGCACCAGCAACATCCCCTTGCGCGAGGCGCCGGTCGATCCGAACGCGCCGCACTTGATCAGCGCCTCGATCGCCTTCTTGTTGACCGCGCGGCCGTCGACGCGCGAACAGAAGTCCCACAGGTCGCGGAACGGTCCCCCCTCCTCGCGCGCTCTTTTGATCGCCTCGACCGCCGCGAACCCGACGCCCTTGACCGCATCGAGCCCGAAGCGGATGTTGCCGTCGACGACGACGAACTCGTGGTCTGAGAGATTGACGTCGGGCGGCAGGATCGAGATTCCCATCTGCTCGGCGTGGCCGACGAAGAACGGGACCTTGTCCTTGGTGTCCATCACCGAGGAGATCAGCGCAGCCATGTACTCGGCCGGGTAGTTGGCGCGCAGCCACGCCGTCCGGTAGGCGATCAGCCCGTAGCACGCGGCGTGCGAGCGGTTGAACGAGTAGTCGGCCGAGCGCTCGTTGGTCGTCCACAGCCACTCGATCACCTGCCCGCTCGTGCCCGAGGCCTGGCAGCCGGCGACGAATTCGGGCTTGAGCTTTGCCATCGCCTCGCGGTTCTTCTTGCCGATCGCCTTGCGCAGGTCGTCGGCCTTGGCGCCGCTGAAGCCCGCGAGTTCCTTGGCGATCTGCATCGCCTGCTCCTGGTAGAGGATCACACCCTTGGTGGCCTCGAGAATCGGACGCAGGCGCTCGTCGGGGTAGGAGATCGACTCCGGGTTGTGCTTTCCGCGCGCGTAGGTCGGGATCTGGTCCATCGCCCCCGGCCGGTACAGCGCGTTGAGCGCCACGAGGTCGTCGAACTCCGTCGGGCGCACTTTCTTCAGCGCCTCGCGCATGCCCTCGGACTCAAACTGGAATACGCCGATCGAGTCGCCCCGGGCCATCATCTCGTACGTCTTGGTGTCGTCGAGCGGCAGCGTCGTCATGTCGGGCCGCTCCCCGGTCGAGCGCGCGATGATGTCGAGCGCGTCCTCGATCACGTCGAGGTTGCGCAGGCCCAGGAAGTCCATCTTGAGCAGGCCGATCTGCTCGACGGGCTTCATCGAGAACTGCGTGACCGTGCGGAACACGCGGTCGCCGTTCTCGTCGGTGCCGGCGTCGGCGATCTGCAGCGGCGCGATGTCGGTCAGCGGCCGGTCGGCGATCACGACGGCGGCCGCGTGAATCGACGAGTTGCGGATGATCCCCTCCAGGCCCTGGGCGACGTCCACGATCTGCCTGGCCTGCGGGTCGCGGTCGACCTCGGCCCGCAGCGGCTGGCCGAGCTTGAGGCAGTCCTCGAAGCTCGGCGGACGGCCCATGATCGGATCGGGGATCAGCTTCGCGAGCCGGTCGCCGGCGCCGTAGTCCATTCCCAGCACGCGCGCGGCATCGCGAGTCGCCGCCCGCGGGAACATCTTGCCGAACGTGACGATCTGCGCGACCGACTCCTTGCCGTACTTCTCGGTCACATAGCGGATCACGCGCTCGCGGCCGCGCACCGAGAAGTCGATGTCGATATCAGGCATCGACACGCGCTCGGGGTTCAGGAACCGCTCGAACAGCAGGCCGTAGCGCAGCGGGTCGACGTCGGTGATCTGCAACGCGTAGGCGACCAGCGAGCCGGCCGCCGAACCGCGGCCCGGGCCGACCGCGATCCCGGAGTCCTTGGCGTACTTGACGAAGTCCCAGACGATCAGGAAGTACGCGTTGAAGCCCATCTTGTCGATCACGCCGAGCTCGTAGTCGGCGCGCTCGAGCGCCTCGGCCGGCGGCGGGTCGCCGTAGCGCTCGCGCAGGCCCTGGGTCACGAGCGAGCGCAGGTACTCCGCCTCGTCGGCGCCGTCGGGGGTCGGATACCGCGGGATCAGCTGGCCGCCGAGCTCGAGTTCGACGTCGCAGCGCTCGGCGATCTCGAGCGTGCTCTCGAGCGCCTCCGGCCACTCGGCGAACGAGCTCGCCATCTCGTCGGTGGAGCGCAGATAGAACTCGTTGGTCTCGAAGGTGATCTTCGGCTGCGCCAGCGTCGACTTGGTCTGAACGCACAGCAGCGCCGCGTGGTGGCTGTAGTCCTCGCGTCCGAGGTAGTGGACGTCGCCGGTACCCACCAGCGGCCTCCCGACCTCGCGGGCAATCCGCACAATCCCCTCGTTGGCCTGCTCCTGGGCTGCGAGGCCGTTCTTCTGGACCTCGAAGTAGACGTTGTCGGGGCCGAACGCCTGCAGCATCTCGTCGGCGTGCGCCCGGGCATCGCCATCGCGCCCGTCCAGCAGCGCCTGGCAGAAGCGCGACTGCAGGCAGCCGGTCAGAGCGATGACACCCTCGGCATGTGCCGCGATCTGGGCCATGTCCAGCGACGGCTTACCGCGCTGGTAGCCCTCCAAAAAGCCGGCCGACGACAGCTTGACGAGGTTGCGGTAGCCGGTCGGGGTGGCCGCCAGCAGCGTCAGGTGAAAGCGGTCCAGGCGACCCGGGGCACGCCGCAGGTGATCGTCGACGACGTACACCTCGCAGCCCAGGATCGGCTTGATCCCGTGCTTGCGGCAGGCCGAGAACAGCTCCACCGAGCCGTTCATGACGCCGTGGTCGGTCAGCCCGAGCGCCGGCTGGTCAAACGACGCGGCGCGCTCCACCAGCGCGTCGATCTTGCACGCCCCGTCGAGTAGCGAGTACTCGGAATGGACGTGAAGGTGGGCGCAGGCAGGGCTCATACGAGACGCATGGCCTGGATCGGCCACGGACGGTCGAGGATAGGCGAGGGCTCGGACGCCCGCCCGAGCCGACCCCGCTACTTGCGACGACGCTGCCGGCTATTCGGCGGCGATCCGCCGCTGCGCCACAAACGCGCCCGCCAGCACAGCCCCGCCGGCGCCGGCGATCGCCAGCGTCCGTGTCGAGGGCTTGCGCGACTGCCCGGGCACACGCCCGCGCAGATACCACTTGACGGCCTGCCAGACCGCATATCCAAGGAGCTTGTAACCCATGAATGGGTGCTACCCGCTGTCGCCGTGCCTAACGCGCCACGCCATCCGGGACTGCAGCGACCACAGCTCGATGAACCCCGGCGAGGCCTCCTGCGAGAACAGCCCGCCGGACTCGCTGAACGTCGCCAGTTGCGCGTCGTAGACGGCGTTGGGCGAGGAGCGGGTGACGACCCGCGCCGATCCCTTGTAGAGCCTCACCCCGATCTCCCCGGTGACCTGGGAATTGGCGGCATCCATGTACGCGTCGAGGTCCGTGCGCACCGGCTCGAGCCACAAGCCGGCGTACACGAGGTAGGCCCAGTGACGGTCGAGCGTCGGCTTGAACTGGTTCTGGTGGATCGTCCCGACCAGGCGCTCGAGCTCCTGATGGGCGGTCAGCAGGATCGTCGCGGCGGGCACCTCGTAGATGTCGCGGACCTTGAGGCCGACGATCCGGTCCTCGATGTGGTCGACGATCCCGATCCCATGGCGGGCACCGATCTCCCCGGCGCGCTCGATCAGCTCGACCAGCCCGAGGCGCTCTGCGTTCAATGACACGGGCACGCCGGCCTCGAACCCGACGGTGACGACCTCGGCCTCGTCGGGCGCGAGCTCGGGACGCGTGACGAGCTGGAAGACGTCGTCGTCGGGCGCGTGGTCGAGCTCTTCGATCCAACGGCCCTCGCTCGAGCGGCCCCACAGGTTGTCGTCGATCGAATACGGCGCGGCCTCGGTTCCGCCCTTGACGGGGATCCCGTGCTCTCGTGCATAGGCGACCTCCTCCTCGCGGCCCATCCGCCACGAGCGCACCGGCGCGATCACCTTGAGCTCGGGGGCCAGCGTGGCGATCGTCGCCTCGATCCTGACCTGGTCGTTGCCCTTGCCGGTGCAGCCGTGGGCGATCGTGTCGCAACCGGTCGCGCGGGCGTGCTCGACGGCGAGCTTGGCGATCAGGGGCCGCCCCAGCGCGGTGAACAGCGGATAC
>DASYFZ010000177.1:0-2554 GCA_036000295.1 Solirubrobacteraceae bacterium | reverse complement strand
GGCCCACGCATCGATCGGGGCCAGCGCGTCGATCAGCGCCCGCCCCTCGCGCGACAGGCGGTAGCCGCCGCTTTGCTCAGGGTCGACGATCCCCGCGTCGCGCAGCTCGCGCAGGCGATCGTTGAGCACGCTGGATGAGATGTCGCCGCACCGGGCCTGCAGCTCGCGAAAGCTCGGGGCGCTGTCGTCGCGCAGCTCCCACAGCACCCGCAGCGACCAGCGGCGCCCGAGGAGGTCCAGCAAGGCCATCACCGGCCGTCCCGTGCGTGATCCGCGGACGGGACGCCCAGGTGAAGGCGCCGCGCTCAAACCGTGGTCTTGACGAAGCGTTCGCGCAGGTCCGTCTTCTTGAACTTGCCGGTGGCCGTCCGCGGCAGGGCGTCGATGAACTCGAAGCGGTCGGGCAGCTGCCATTTGGCGAAATCCTTTGAGAGATGCTCGCGCAGCTCGTCTGGAGTCACCTCTGCGCCGTCGTTGACGACCACGACCCCCATCGGGCGCTCGCCCCAGCGCTCGTCCGGGATCGCGATCACCGCCGCCTCGGCGACCGCCGGATGGGCCATCAGCAGGTTCTCCAGATCGACCGAGGAGATCCACTCGCCGCCGGACTTGACCAGGTCCTTTGACCGGTCGCAGATGCGGATGCAGCCGTGGGAGTCGATCTTGACCACGTCTCCCGTCTGGAACCAACCGTCCTCGGTGAACTTCTCGGCGCCCATGCCGCGGTGGTATGCGGCCGCCACCCAGGGACCTCGGACCTCGAGCTCGCCCATCTGCTCGTCGTCCCATGCGATCAGCTCGCCGTCGTCCCCTCTGGCGCGGACGTCGACGAACGGAATCGGGACTCCCTGGCGGGATCGGAAGTCGTACTGCTGCTCCCGCGGTGCGTCATCGAGGTCGGGCGTCAGCCGGCAGACGCTTCCAAGCGGCGACGTCTCGGTCATGCCCCACGCCTGGATGATCGTCAGGCCATGGCGATCAAACCCTTCCAGCAGGCTCCTGGGCACTGCCGATCCACCGACCAGCAGCCGCTGCAGCGCGCTCAGGTCCCAGCGGTCCGGCTCGGCGTCCAGTGCCTGCAGGACGGCCATCCACACGGTCGGCACCCCGGCCGTCAGCGTCACCCGCTCGTCCGCCATCAGGTCGAGCACACTCTCTGGATCGAGCTTGGGCCCGGGCAGCACGAGCGCCGCGCCGACGAACGTTGCCGTGTACGGCAGGCCCCACGCGTTGGCGTGGAACATCGGCACGACCGGAAGGATCGTGTCGTGTGCCGAGGCCCCGTTCGAGTCCGGCAGCGCAGCCATCAGCGAGTGCAGCACCAGCGACCGGTGCGAGTACACGACGCCCTTGGGGCGCCCGGTAGTCCCCGACGTGTAACACATGGCGGCCGCTCGGCCCTCCTGAAGCGCGGGCCATTGCATCGGTTCGTGGGACTCGATCAGCGACTCATAGTCGATCATCCCGTCCGGCGCCGGCCGCCCCTGCGAGACGACGATCACGTGCTCGAACTCGCGCGCGTGGCGGAACCCCTCAAACGCGTCCAGCAGCGACTCGTCGACGATCACCGCGCAGTCCTCCGCGTCGTCGACGATGAAGCTCAGCTCATCCGCATGCAGGCGCGGGTTCAGCGTGTGGATCACCGCCCCGATCGACGGAATCGCGAAGTACGCCTCGAGGTGCTCGGGCTGGTTCCACATCAGGGTCGCGACACGATCGCCGTCGCGCACGCCGAGCTCCACCAGCGCCGACCCCAGCCGGCGCGCTCGGCGTGCACAGTCGCCGATCGTGGTGCGGTGGATCTCGCCGTCGGGACGCCGCGAGACGACTTTGCGCGAAGCACTGAGCAGCTCCGCCCGCTCGACCACCGCGGTCAGCGACAGGGGGTAGTCGTCCATCATCAGGCCGTTGAGCAATGTCTCGGTCATCCTCGCCTCCTACTGGGTGTGATCCTCAGCTCAGTACAGCAAGCGTGAAGCATGAGGCGATCCGGTATGGAGCGCAAGCAGCAGCGATCACCGGCTACCGTGCCGGTTTTGCCCATGGCCATCGCGCGACCCACAGACCCCTATCCGGACCCGTCGTGGTCGGGCTGGGGAGATCCCGCCCAGACACCCGTGCTCGGCGAGGAGACGCGTGCCCTGCTGGCGCAGGGCCTCGGGGTCCATGAGCCGTCGACACCGGCGGTCGCGCTGCGCGACGTGCGGCTGCCGGCCGGCCGGCTCGGGCCCGCCGCCGTGGCCGAGCTTGCCGCAGCCGTGGGGGGCGAGCATGCCCTGTCAGACGACGAGACGCGCGTTCGTCACACCCGCGGCAAGTCGCTCGCCGATCTTCTGCGACTGCGTGCCGGGGAAGCCGCGGATGCGCCGGATCTGGTGCTCCTGCCGGCTTCTCACGACGAGGTGCTGGCATGCCTGCGGATCTGCTCGGAGCAGCGGATCGCGGTGGTTCCATTCGGCGGCGGCACTTCCGTGGTCGGCGGGCTCGAGCCTGCGGCGGCCGGCTTCGCCGGCGTCGTGGCGCTCGACCTGCGGCGCATGAACGCACTGGTCGA
>DASYFZ010000143.1:0-6713 GCA_036000295.1 Solirubrobacteraceae bacterium | reverse complement strand
GATATGGTGTTTGTCGACGGGACTCTTGCGCGTGGGCGTGCCGCGACCATGGGCGTCGTGAAACGCGTCGAGTGCAAGAGTCGATCCAGCGCTGGCGGTAGCTCTCATTGGTTGGACGTGCCGACGCTAGTAATGCAAGCTGCTGTGCCGCGAATGGGATTCCGCCGGCTTGACCCGAAGCCAAAGGCGATTAGCCTTGCGTTGCCATTGCGGCGGCCGCCGGGGACGTTCACAGGCACGTCGACCCGCCAAGTCAAGGTTCGGTTGATGCGGGTGCTCGGGTGTCGGCTCGTCCTCTCGCTGGCCGTCGTGCTGGCTGCCACTGGGATCGCAGAGGCGCAGGGGCCCGCATACGTTCCTCGGCCTCCGACGGCAGGTGCGCTCTACCGGGATGGCCAGACGGGCCGCTACCTGCTCGGCGGCGCTTGGCTGTACCGAGCCGACCTCGGCGATGTGGGCGTCACCGAGGGGTGGTGGCGCAACGTGACCGCGACCGGCGGATGGTCGCCCGTGACGATTCCGAACGCCTACAACGCGAGCGACTTTTCGACCACCAGCGCACAGGGCTACGTTGGTTGGTATCGCAAGGATTTCACGCTGCCGAGCAGAGCGTTCGCGCGGTACGTGCCGGCGAGCGAGCGCCGCTGGATCGTTCGCTTCGAGGCTGTCAACTATCGCGCCACGGTTTGGCTCAACGGCCGTCTCATCGGCGCCCACGTTGGGGAGAATCTACCGTTCGAACTCGAACTGACCGGAGTGCGCAGCGGCGTCAATCGTCTGATCGTCCGGGTCGACGACCGACGGTCACGATCCGATTTTCCGCCGGGACCGGGCGTCGGCTGGTGGGACTTCGGCGGGATTCTCCGCGAGGTGTACGTGCGCACGGCGCAGGTCGCCGACCTATCGCAGGTACAGGTCCGGCCGCTGTTGCCATGCCCGGTTTGCGCGGCAACGGTCTCCGAGCAGGTGCTCGTCCGCAACCTGACGGGCGTGCGGCGGACGGTGCGGCTGCGTGGCTACTACGGAAGTGCACCACTCGATTTCGGCCGGGCCACGATCGCGCCGCATGCAATCTGGACGGCACACGCCGCTGTTCGGATCGCTCACCCGCACCTATGGTCGATCGATCACCCAGTGCTGTATCGCGCGACCCTGTCGCTCTCCAATGCGCAAGGCCGGCGTCTCGGCGGGTACGTTACGTACAGCGGGGTCCGAAGCATCACCGTGACGTCTGACGGCCGCCTCGCGCTCAACGGCCGGCTCTTGAGTCTCCGCGGCGCCGAGGTCCACGAACAGAACATCGCGACCGGTGGGGCGCTCGACCCCGCTCAAATCGCTGAACTGATCGGCTGGGTCAGAGCGCTCGGCGCGACCGTGATCCGCACGGACCCGCCGAGCCCCGAGCTTGCGGAGATGGCCGACCGGTACGGGATCCTGATCTGGACGGAGATTCCGGTCAACCAGTATGTGGGCAAGCAGTACTTGGGCCAGCCTGCTTGGGTTGCGCGCGCGCACGCGTTGCTCGAGGACAACATCCTTGCCAACCAAAACCATCCGTCGGTGATGCTGTGGAGCATCGGCAACGAGCTGCCCACTCCGGCCACCACTGCGGAGACCTCGTACATCGCCGGCGCAGCCTCGCTCGCCCACCACCTGGATCCCACCCGCCCGGTTGGGATGTCGATCAGCGACTGGCCGGGGGTGCCTTGCCAGCATGCGTACGCGCCGCTCGACGTGATCGGCGTCAACGAGTATTTCGGGTGGTTCGACGCTGGCGGGGGCGCGACGGACGACGAGGCCGCCCTAAGCCCGTTCCTAGACAGCTTCAGGGCCTGCTACCCCACAAAGGCCTTGTTTGTGAGCGAGTTCGGGTTCGACGCCAACCGCAACGGGCCGGTCGAGGTGCGTGGCACGTACCAGTTCCAAGCCGCCGCGGCCGCGTATCACCTCGGCGTGCTCGCCTCCAAGCCATGGCTCTCGGGCGCGATGTACTTCATGCTTCAGGACGCCGCCACCTCCCTCGGCTATTCAGGCGGCAATCCATGGCCGGAGCCGCCGTTCGACCAGAAGGGCCTGGTCGATCTGTACGGGAACCTCAAGCCGGCGTTCGCGGTCATCGCCTCGATCTACAAGGCGACGGTGCAGATCGCACCGCCATAGAGTCACGGGCGTCGCGCTTCGACATAAACGGTCCCGCCGGCGTGGGCGGCGATCTCGCCCGCGGCCAGAACGCTCGCGACGGGCGCGAGCGCTGCCCCAGCCGCGATCGTCATCCCCCTGCGTGAGGGGCTCATCGCTGTTGCCCGCGCGTCGGGTTGCCGAATCGCGTCGTACAGACTGGGCCTGCTCGGCAGGATCGAGACGAGCCCGTCAAGCCAACCGAACATCACCTGGCCTCCACGCCAGTAACTGACGCGCTCGATCTTCAAGCCGCTTCCTCGCACGCCCTCAACGAGTGCCTCGGCTGGCAGGTGCACGAGGTGGCGCGGGAGGTCAAGCGCGAGCCAGCGGTCTCCAAACCACCTGGCCTGCCAACTCGACCAATTTGGGACGGCGATCACCAGCAGCCCAGAGGTGGCCAACAAGGCGGTGGCGCGGCGCAGCGCGGCGCGCGGGTCGCGCAGATGCTCGAGCGAATGCCAGAAAACAACCGCCGCCCACTCTCCTGGCCGCTCGTTGAAGTCGACAATCTCCACCTCCCGGACATCCAACCGGGCATGCGCCGCCTGGTCGCCCTGCTCGAGGCCGACCGCGACCCGCCCTGTGGACTCCAGCGCGTCGAGTAGTGCCCCCTCGCCGCAGCCGACGTCGAGGATCGGTCCTGGCGGCGCCAGTCGATCGAGCCGTCCGGCCAGCAGCCCCCTTGTACGGCGCAGCACGCGGTCGCCCGGGCCGGAGAAGCGACCCGATGGGGGGCGGTAGAACCCGGCGTACGCCGCTCGGAGCTCGGCTTCGTCCGGCGGCGGGTACGTGGTTGCGGCGTGGCAGGCGTCACACACCGCAAGCCGGGCGCCTGAGGGCCGCGCGCGAGCGCCGCACCACGCGCAACGCGGCTTGACCTCGGGGTTCACGATGTGTTGACAGCGGCCGAGGCCTGCGGGCGCGCGTCCTGCTCGAGCGCAGAGACAGCGAGATAGGGAAACGATCGGACCCCGCTCTTCTGCAGGCGGTACTGGACGGCGGTGCATAGCACGCCAACGCCGTAGCGGATGCTTCGCGCGGGACCAATCGACGAGGCTTGGGCGTGGTATCTGGTCGGGCAGGAGAGCTCACCGATCCTCGCGCCGGCCGCGACTGCCTGAGCGATGACCTGATTGTCGAAGACGAAGTCGTCTGAATTGCGATCGAGCGGAAGGGCGACGAGCAGGTCGCGGCTGTAGGCGCGAAGCCCGGTGTGATACTCGGACAGCTTCTGGTGCATCAGCACGTTCTCGACGACGGTGAGTGCCCGGTTGGCGACGTACTTGTACTTCGGCATCCCTCGTGCAACCGCGTTCTGGGCGAGGATTCGGGAGCCGAGCACGAGGTCGTACTCACCGTAGGCGATCATCGCCGCCATCGCCGGGACGAGTAGAGGCGAGTACTGGTAGTCCGGATGCACCATGACAACGATCTCCGCACCAAGATCGAGTGCGGCCCGGTAGCACGTCTTCTGGTTGGCCCCATAGCCCCGGTTGGTTGGGTGCACGATGGCTTTGACCCCGAGCGCCGCAGCCGCTTCGATGGTGCGATCCGTGCTGCCGTCGTCAACGAGGACCAGGTCATCGACGATCGCACGGTCGAGCTGGTCCACGGTGAGCTTGAGCGTTGATTCCGCGTTGTACGCCGGGAGCACGACTATGACCTGCTTGCCGTTGAGCACGGCGCGATGATAGTCCGCGACGGGGTGCGCGAGACGGACGACCAGGCCGTGAATTCCGACTCCAAGCGGCGTCTGCCACGCAGCCACGCCGCTCTCGGAGGTGCGCGCATCGAGTAGGCGCTGAACCCTAAAGCGGCTCCGAGCTTGCGGCCAGCTCGTCTGCCTGCGTTACGCTCGCGCCGTCATGGCCACGCTTCAAGACACAACGACGATTCCTCAGTCCTGGCGGCCAGCATCTTCAAGCCGGATGGCTTCGATGCTCGAAGCCGTGGCGGTGCTTGCTTCCCCGGGAGTCCTGTATGCGGTGCTGCGGCTGAGGGGAATGGCGCCGCCACAGCTGCCTGACCCGAGCATGCACACGACATTCATCATCGACCCGCATGACATCTTCACCCGCTACCAGGAGCTGTTCACGCCCACGTCCCGGCTTCGTGAGGCGGCGAGAGTTGGGTTTCTCGTACCCGCGCGGGTGGGGTACCTCCTGTTCGGGTCCGTGCCGGGTTTCTTTGTGTTCCGTTACCTGCTGGCACTGATCGCGATCGTCCCTGTGTACGTGCTGCTCAAGAGGCTCTACGGCCGGGGGGCGGGGTTTGTCGGAATCGCGGTCGTGATGAGCAGCCCAGTTGTTCTCACCGCGTGGGGAACCGACTACCCGGACTCGGCCGCGATCTCCTACCTCACGGGAGGACTCGCAGCGCTCGCACTGTCGTGGGAAGGCACGCGGTCGCGGTTGGGCTGGCTGGTTGGCGGTGGCGTTCTGCTCACGATGGCGGTCTGGTCCCATGGGGCCTCCGTGCCCCTCGTCGTGGTCATGGTGGTCGTCTATCTGGGGGTGCGGCTGCTGCGCGAGCGGGTTCATCTCTGGCGTGACCTGGCGCTGCTGGCGGCGTCGGCCCTCGTGGCGACCGGCCTGCTGGCCGTCTGCTCCAAACTCCTCCTGGGCCAGTTCAACTTCATTACGCCCACGCTGCGGTCGGCGGGGTCGCTGTCCACTGCGGCCGAACTGCGTGCCAACCATTCGGCAAGCTGGAGCTGGGCTCCCTACGCGCCCTATCTGCTCGTCCCGCCCGCGATCGTTCTCTCGTTCTTCGTGGTGGTCACCCGCCGGCGGTCGCGGGACGTCGGCACGACCCATCTGTTCATCGGTCTCACCGGTGCGGTGCAACTCGCGACGTTCCTGTACCTGCAGTTCATCGGCAGCGTCCAGGTTCTGGAGATGCACTTCTTCTCATCTCTCCTTTGGTCGTCAGTCAACGTCATGCTTGCTATGACCGTGGCCGAGCTCACAAAGTCGTTTCTGGCCCGCGGCGACGCGGCGTGCTCAGATCGCGCCCCGCCCGAGCCTTGGTCCGCCGGGCCCGCTCGGTTCACGCGATGGATCGTCGTCGCTGTGCCGGCGCTGCTTGTGCTGGCGGTCGGGCTGATCTACGAGAACGCCGCTCGCGTGGGTCTGGCTGTGCCCGCGTTCGCCTGGGCTCCCTGGGGAGCCGTGCTGGCCGCCGTGGTCATCGCTGCTGCGGCCATCGGGAGGCTGACGATCGCGTCCACGAAGCCCGCAGGCGATCCGCGCGCGGCAACGACGGTCGCAGCTCGCCGTATCGCCTCGGCGACTGCGGTGGTGGTCATCGTCGCCGGAGCGCTCGTTCTGACAGTGGCTCCGCGTGAGCCACACGGACCGCTGGCGAACGCGGTCTTCGATCCCGCACCCGCATACGCCAAGGCGCTCGGCGGAAACGACACCATCTTCGAGGCCGAATACACGGTCCTCTCGGAGCTGCCGCGATTCGTCGGGCACCCGGCATATCGGGGTGAGATCCTGTTCACCTGGGAGCCACGGGGCCAGTTCGGTGCTCTCCAAGGTCCGCTGGGCATCTACCACAACTCGTTCACCTGGGTATCAAGGTCATTCCCGCGGCTCAACGAGGCTGGGGTACAGAAGATCAAGGGCTACCGCGCCTCTCAGGTACTACTCATGAGCCTGACTGGTCGCCACTTCGCCCAGGCAGTACGGTCGCTAGATCGCTTCCGGCCCGTGGTGGTCCGCCGAGGGATCCTGAGCGACGGGCCCTCTCACCTCCACGTGTGGCTGGTCGACCTGCGGCGCTACCTCCGTGGAACTTCGCGCCGACCGACGCGGTAATCGACCACCGCCTCGACCGGGTCGATCACGGCACCGACCGAAGTGGGCCGCCTCGGCGTTGCCAACCCAACGCACCGCTCCACGGACCGCCGATCCTGAGCTGGCCGGACCGCCCGCCGCGACCCAGGGGCCAGCGCCGCTCACGCGCGCGAGTTACTGCCACTGCAAACGCTGCCAGAGTCGGAGGGCGGCGGATCACTTAGATCAGGTGATGCGCAGTCGCCTGACCGGTCGGAATCCTGCACACGGACCGACCAAGCTCAGACCCGCCACAAAGGGGGCCAGCATGACGACGACGACGCCAGAATCCACCATCACCGAGCTCGAGGATCGCCTCGCGATCATCGAGCTGATCGGGCGCCTCTCACTCTCGATCGATGCCAAGGACTGGGACGCGATGGCCCAGTTGTTCACCGACACCGTCTACCACGACCGGACATCACTCACCGGCGGCGAGCCATACACCGCTCCTGTCGCGCAGTTCGTCGACGGGTGGCGCCAAACGCTGCAGGCGCTGGACGCGATCCACCACCAGATCACCAATCACGTGGTCAGCCTCGACGGCGATGAGGCGACTTGCACAGCCAACATGCAGGGCACGCACGTGCTTGCCAACGCGTCGGGTGGGCCGATGTGGACGGTCGGCGGTCGCCACATCTACCAGCTCAAGCGCACCCCGGACGGCTGGCGGATCTCGGGATTGACCTTCAA
>DASYFZ010000139.1:0-18511 GCA_036000295.1 Solirubrobacteraceae bacterium | reverse complement strand
CCACTTTCACCGCAAGCAGCCGGACGCTTCCTGGTTGCAGATCCACTCCCGGAGCGGCTGTTGTTTGCCGAGCCGCTGGGCCGGCGCATGCGCGTCCGCTTCGGAGGGCAGTGGATCGCAGACAGCGAGGACGTCGTCGTGTTGCACGAGCCCGGGCGCTATCCAGTCGCCTACTTTCCCCGGGCGGACATCGCCGCGGGAGCGCTCGAGCGCAGCGAGCACACGAGCGAGCACCGCGATCTCGGCGCGACCGCGTGGTACGTCGTCAACGCCGGCGACCGGAGCGCTCGGCGCGGCGCCTGGGAACACGTCGACCTGCCCGGCCATGCCGGAGAGCTCCGCGACCACGTCGCATTCGCGTGGCGGGCGATGGACGCGTTCTACGAGGAGGACGAGCGAATCGTTGGCCACGCGGGCGACAGGTATCACCGCATCGACATACGCCGAACCGCTCGGCGGCTGATCGTGCGTAGCGGCGACACGCTGATCGCCGAGACGGCGCGGCCCCTGGTCCTCTACGAGTCCGGCTTTGCGCCGCGCTGGTACGTCCCGCGCGACGATGTCGACGAGGTGCGGCTGACATCGAACGCGAGCGAGACGTTCTGCCCGTATAAGGGCATTTGCAGCTACTACGACATCGGGGGTGCTCGCCGGGCCGCCTGGTCATACCGCGACGCGTACACCGAAGTCGACCGCATCTCCGACTACGTCTCCTTCGAGCCCGACAAGGTGATCGTGGAGCTCGACGGCCGGCGGTTGGCGCTTGAGCCGGGCCAGACCGTGGTCTCACACGGCATCGACCGGGACCTCAGCGTGAGCGAAGTTAAGGCCGTCGCCTGAGGTCTGAACCCCGCAGATACGGCGATCCGTCCGCACGACACGTTTCAATCCCGCGTCGTTTCAAGAATCCCGATTGAGAGGAGTGCCGTGCCCCTGACCCAGACACAGCTAGCGAGCGCCGTCGCCGAGCGGGCCGAGGTGACCAAGGCGGACGCCAAGCGCGTGCTGGCCGCCCTCGACGCGGTGATTCTCGAGGAACTCGGCAACGCCCAGAAGGTGCGGATCGGCGGACTGGTCCAGCTCACCCCGCGGGTGAAGCCGGCCACGAAGAAGCGCAAGGGCCGCAACCCCGCGACCGGCGAGGAGATCACGATCGCGGCCAAGCCGGCGAGCGTCGACCTTCGCGCGCGGCCGCTGGCCAAGGCCAAGGAAGCGCTCCCGTCGGTGCAGAAGGCTCGTCGCCGCCTCGCAGCTGCCTGAGCGCTCGTAGCGCGTTTCGCGCACACAAACGGCGATCAGCAAGACGCTGATCGCCGCGGTGTGCTGTCTTCAGAACCCCTATCCCGCGGCTGCCGGCGCTACCGCGGACTCGCCTTGCTGAGCGGCCTGCGCGTGCTCGCGGCTGTCTCGCGACGAGATCAGCACGGCGGCCAGGATCGCTCCGACGACGGCGAAGCCTGCGCCGATCAGGAACGCGCGGTCAAAGCCCTTGGTGAGCGCGATCGACGCGTTGTGCACGCCTGCGTCGAGCAGGGCCTGAGTACGGCTGTTGGCGACGGTCGCAAGGATCGCGAGGCCCAGCGCGCCGCCGACCTGCTGTGACGTGTTGATCAGCCCCGATGCCAGACCTGCCTCGTGTGGCTCGGTCCCCGTGACGGCCGCGATCGTGACAGGCACGAACGAGAACCCAAGGCCGACCGCGGCCAGCAGCGACGGACCGAGCACATCAGCGGCGTACGAGCCGCCGCTCGCCGGAACCTGCGAGAACCAGACCAGGCCGGCGGCGATCAGCAGCATGCCTGCGATCAGCGGCAGCTTGAACCCCAGACGCGTGACGAGCTGCGACGCGACGCCGGCCGACACGATGATGCCCACCGCCAGAGGCAGGTACGAGATCCCGGTCTTGATCGGCGAGTAGTGCAGGACGTCCTGCAGGTACAGCGAGATGAAGAAGAACATCGAGAACAGAGACATGCCGATCAGCAGCCCGACGATGTTCGCGCCTCGCAACGTTCTCAGCCTGAAGATCGTGAACGGCATCAGCGGGTCGCGCTGGCGCAGCTCGATCAGGACGAACGCGATCAACAGCAGTGCGGCGCCGGCGAGCCGGAGCAACGTTGCCGTCGATCCCCAGCCGGAGTTGACGGCGTCGACGACCGCGTAGACCAGCAGCGATAGCCCGGCGGTGACGGTCACTGCGCCGGGGAAGTCAAACGTCTTTGCGCCGCCCTCGGCGCGGCTCTCGACCAGCACGCGAGGAGCCAGCGCGGCCGCGATGAGCCCGATCGGGACGTTGACGAACAGGACCCAGCGCCAGCTCAAGCCGCTTGTCAGGATCCCGCCCAGCAGCACGCCCGCGGCGCCGCCCGCGCCGGCGACGGCGCCCCAGATCCCGAGCGCGCGGTTGCGCTCGGAGCCCTCGGCGAACGTCGTGGTGATGATCGACAAGGCCGCCGGAGAGACGATCGCCGCGCCGAGCCCCTGTACCGCGCGGGCCGCAATCAGCCAGGGCTCCGACTGCGCGAGCCCGCCGGCAAACGATGCAAGCGAGAACAGCACCAGGCCGGTCATGAACATCCGGCGGCGCCCCAGTAGGTCGGCGAGGCGGCCGCCCAGGAGCAGGAACCCGCCGAACGTGAGCGTGTACGCATTGACGACCCACGAGAGGTCGTCGCGCGAGAAGTGCAGATGGGCGCCGATCGACGGGAGTGCCACGTTCACGATCGACGCGTCGATCACGATCACGAACTGCGTCATCGCCAGCAGGATCAGCGCCAGGTTCTTGGCGCGCGGCGTGTCGAGCGTCACTGGCGTCCGCCCCCGCCGTGTGGTCTGGGTCTCGTTTGTCATAGGCACACTATGGCGTCAATTCAGGTCAGCTCCGGTCCGCGATAATCCAGCGGCAGGGACGTTGCGGTCAGATTTGGTCCGCAATTTATGGGAAGCTCCGCCGTGCCATGGTCCAGACGTCCGCACGACTGCTCGCGCTCCTGTCGCTGCTGCAGCTCCGTCGCGAGTGGACCGGCCAGGAGCTCGCCAACCGCCTCGAGGTCGGGCCGCGCACGATCCGTCGCGATGTCGACAAGCTGCGCTCGCTCGGATATCCCATCGAGGCGGCGCCCGGGGTTGCCGGCGGCTACCGGCTCGGCGCCGGTGGCGAGCTGCCGCCGCTGCTGCTCGACGACGCCGAGGCCGTCGCGGTGGCGGTCGGCCTGCGCACCGCCGCTTCGGGCTCGATCTCCGGAATCGAGGAGACGTCCGTGCGCGCGCTGGCAAAGATCGAGCAGGTGCTCCCCAGCCGCCTGCGCCGCCGCGTCAGCGCACTGGCCGACGCAACGGCCACGTTCGCAGTCGACGGGCCTCGCATCGACTCGGACATGCTGGCCACGCTCGCGGGCGCCTGCCGCGACAGCGCCCGCGTGCGCTTCAGCTACGTGGCAAGAGATGAGCGCGCCTCCCAACGCCACACCGAGCCGTGCAGCGTCGTCCACACCGGCTACCGCTGGTATCTGGTCGCGTTCGACCTCGAACGCGATGACTGGCGAACGTTCCGGATCGACCGCATCCGCGGCCGCGTGCGGCTGGCAGGACGCGGACAGCGGCGGACCGTGCCGGGCGGCGATCCCGCCGCATTCGTCAACGAGCGCCTGCGGGCGTCGACCGCCGCGGACCCGGACGCCGCCCCGGGCCGAATCCGCGTCCGGGCGAGCGCGTCGGAGATCGTCAGGCGCATTCCCAGCCGCTCTGCAACCGTCGAGCCCGACGGCGACGACTCGTGCATCGTCACCACGCGCGGACCCTGGTCGCGCCATTTTCTGGTCTGGATGGCGCTCCTGGACCAGCCGATGGAGGTGCTCGGACCGCCCGAGCTGACCGCCGTCGCCGCCACGCTCGCTCTGCGGCTGACCACGGCCACAGGCGGCGCAGTCGGCAACCACGTGTAACGTCGAGCCGCACAGATGAGCTTTGAAGGCGAGCAGCGCAGCCGGCCCGAGCCGCCGCGAGCGCGCAGGCCGGCGCCCGCGCCGCCGCGCAAGCGAACGCGAAGATCGCGCGTCATCGGTCAACGAGCGGGCGCATTGGGCGCGCTTGTGCTCGTCGCGGTGGTCCTGATCGCGATCGTGCGCAACTCGTCGAGCCCGAACACCGTCAAGGGGACCTCGACGGCTTCGGTCACTCATCCCAACGCGACCACACCGTCGACCTCGACGAGCCCAAGCACGGGTGGACCCGGGACGGCCAGCGTCCCGATCCTCGTCTACCACGTGGTCAACACGCAGCCCTCCCAGAGCACAGCGAACCCGGCGTTGTACGTGCCAGTGGACGAGTTCACCAGCCAGATGCAGGCCCTGAAGGCGGCCGGCTGGCACGCGGTGACGCTTAACCAGGTCGCGGCGTACTGGGCGCGTGGCACCTCGCTGGGCACTGGCAAGCCGATCGTGATCACGTTCGACAACGGCTACGCATCGCATTACGTCAACGCGTTCCCGGTGCTCAAGCGACTCGGTTGGGTGGGCGTCGAGAACCTGCCCGTCACCGGACTGCCCCCAACTGACGGAGGCCTGAGCGAGACGCAGGTCCGGGCTCTGATCGCCGCAGGCTGGGAGCTCGACACCCAAGGGCTCACCTCCTCGACACTCACCGGCTCAGACACAACGCGCCTGACTTCGGACCTCACCGCTGCGCGCCAGACCCTGCGCAGCCGCTACGGGGTTCCCGTCAACTGGTTCGCCTACCCCTTGGGCAGCTACGACGACGCTGCCGTTGCCGCTGTGCGGGCGGCCGGGTTCGTCGGCGCGACGACCATCAGCCCTGGCTGGGCGGGGCCGCAATCGGATCAGTACCGGCTCCCGAGGTTGGAAGTCGCGGGCGGCACCACCCCCGCCCAGCTGCTGACCCAGATCTCGTCGGCCAAGACGAACGCGTCGAGTCCGCCGGCGTCGAGCGGCCCGACAACCGGGTAGCGCCTCAGCAGGCTCTGGATCGCGGGCCTGGGGTGTCCGTCGCCGCGGCGGCGCTCGACGGCCGGCCGGCATCGCTTTCGCCGGCGCTGCGCGCGGAGGGGGTCACGCGCTTGCCCGCATACGCCATCTGCTCGAGGATGCCGTCGCAGTCGGGCACGCCAAGCTGGTGCGCCCGCATTGCCTGCGCCAGCGAGGCGGTGGTGGTCCACCCGCAGATTGGACATAGGAACAGCGGCACGCCCGCCGCCGGAGTACCCCGCGTCGCGCGTGAGAAAACCTAAAGACCGCGGGTGGGCGCCGTTGTCCGCTAGCCGGTCACTGGGGCCGATCGCGGAGGCTGCCGATCCGCAGCGAGCCGTCACCGGGATCGACCTCCGGCGAGCTGACCACAGCTTGTTCGGCGTCGGCTTCTTCGGCATCGGCCAGGCCCTCGAGCAGGTCGATCGAAGGCACGAAGAACAGCGTCCCCGTGAGCGTAGTGGAGAAGTCGAGGATGCGGTCGGTGTTGCCCGGCGGATCGCCGATGAACATGTTCGTGAGCATGTGCTCGATCAGCTCCGAGGTACGTGCGTACGCGATGTAGTAAGTGCCGTACTCGTCGGCGCCCACCCGGCCGAACGGCATGTTGAAGCGCATGATCTGCTGCTCCTCGCCATCTGGGCCCTCGATGACGTTCAGCGCCAGATGCGAGTTCGGGGGCTTGTCCTCATCGGGCAACTCGAGGTCGCTGAGCTTCGTCCGGCCGATCGCCAGTTCCTGCTCCTCGGTCGACAGCGCATCCCAGGCGCGGAGATCGTGGACGTACTTCTGCACGATTACGTAGCTGCCGGCGGCGAACGCGGGCTCCTCGTCCCCGATCAGGACGGCCTCGGCCGCGGATGCGCCCTCCGGATTCTCGGTCCCGTCGACGAACCCGAGCACGTCGCGCTCGTCGAACGAGCGAAAGCCGTGCACCTCGTCGACGACCACAGCCAGCCCGCGCAGGCGTTCTGTCAGGCGCTGGGCAAGCTCGAAGCACAGGTCGAACCGGTGAGCACGAATATGGAACAAAAGGTCACCCGGAGTGGCCGGCGCGGTGTGGCGCGGACCAGCAAGCTCACGAAACGGATGCAGCCCGGACGGACGGCCGCCGGCAGACAGCGCATCCCACAGAGCAGCCCCGATCCCCACCACGCAGGTCAGCTGCGCCTCGGGAACCCGGAAGCCGACCGATCGCTTCAGCCCCGTGACGTCGGCAAGCACGTCCGCGACGTCCGGCTCCGACCCCTCGTGCACGGTCAGCACGAGGAAGATCGCCGCCTCGGTTGGGATGCTGAGAATCGGCTGGGGCTCGGGCACCGTCGCGCCAACACTACGCCAACCGGCCGGGGCTTTTTGAGTCAGGCGGCTATGCCTGAGGGCGGTACCGCAGGCCGTCCAGCGCGATCCTGAGCATGCGCTGAGTCTGCCCGGGATCGCTCGTCGGGACCTTCGCGATCGCGAACACCATCTGCATGACCTCGGAGAACTCGGCGTCCGCGCGCACCACCCCGGCTTCCTGGGCGCGCTTGAGCAGCGGCTCACCGGCCGCGTAGAGCGACACGCGGCAGGTCTGGAACAGCGGCGCGTCCTGATCGAGGTAGTTGAGCAGCTCGGACGCGAGCGCCCGCTTGGTCGCGAAGTAACCCATCAGCCCCTCAAACCAGCCGTTGAGCGCCTCCCACGGATCGCCGCCGTCAAGCTCGGCGGCCGAACGGCAGACCTCGTCGACCTCGTTGACGTAGAGCGCCTCGAGCAGCGCCTGGCGGTTTGGGAAGTGCCGGTACAGCGTGCCGATCCCAACCCCGGCGCGTCGCGCGATCTCCTCGAGCGCCGTTGACTCCCCACCCTCCGCGAACGCCTCTCGCGCTACGACGAGGACCTTCTCGTAGTTACGCCGTGCATCCGCGCGCTTGGGGCGCGTGATCAGGGTTTCGGCAACTTCTTCGGTCGTGCTCATCGCAATTCTGGTTGACAAACGGAGGGACCCTCCGTATAGTTTCCGGAGGAAGCCTCCAGATATTTCGGAGGCGGCCTCCATTTTAGCTCCAATTGAGCGTCTCGACAAGTTGGGGATCTGTATGAACCTAGTACCCGCGTCCGCCCTTCAACCCGACCGCCGCCGCTGGACGGCGCTGTTCGTCGTCTGCCTTGCGCAGCTGATGGTGGTGCTCGACGTCACGATCGTGAATGTCGCGCTGCCGTCTATCCAGCACGACCTCCACTTCAGCCAGGCGAACCTCACCTGGGTCGTCAACGCCTTCCTGGTCACGTTCGGCAGCTTCCTGCTGCTCGCGGGCCGGATCGGCGACCTCGTGGGACGCAAGCGCGTGTTCCTCGCCGGCGTCGCCACGTTCACGGTCGCCTCGTTGCTTTGCGGCATCGCCCCGAGCGCGGGCGCCCTGATCGGTGCGCGCTTCCTGCAGGGGATCGGCGCCGCCGCTCAGGCCTCCGTGATCCTCGCGATCATCATCACCGAGTTCCCGCTGCCGAGCGAGCGCGCTCGCGCAATGAGCGCCTACATGTTCGTGTCCGTCGCCGGAGGCTCGCTCGGGCTCCTCGCCGGCGGCCTGCTCACGCAGGCGCTCAGCTGGCACTGGGTCTTCTTCGTGAACCTTCCGATCGGCGTCGCCGCATTCATGCTGGGTCGCCTCCTGATTCCAGCCGACAAGGGCCTCGGCCTCGGGCACGGAGTCGACTGGGCCGGGTCGCTGCTCGTCACCGGCTCGCTGATGAGCGCGATCTACGCGATCGTCCAGGCCACCAGTCACGGCTGGATTTCGTCGGCCACGGTCGGCTTCGGCGCTCTCGCCGTTGCACTGATGGCCGCATTCCTCGCGCTCGAGGCACGGATCGAGAACCCGATCATGCCGCTGCGGATCCTCCGCGTGCGGGGGCTGGTCAACGCCAGCGTCGTCAGAAGCTTCCTCGTCACCGGCATGTACTCCTCGTTCTTCCTGGGGACGCTGTATCTCGAGCACGTTCGTCACTACAGCGCGCTGCAGACGGGCGCGGCGTTCCTGCCCTGGACGTTGACTGTGGCCGTGCTGTCGCGCGGCATCACCGCACGCTGGGTCGAGCGCTTCGGGCCGCTACGGGTCCTGACGATGGGCATGGCGAGCGCCGTGGCAGGCCTGTTGCTGTTCAGCACGGTCGGCCCCGACACCGCGTTCTTCCCGACGATCTTCGTGGCCTGCTTCGCGATCGGCTTCGGCATCGGTAACGCATTCATGCCGCTGCTCGTGATCGCGATGGCCGACGTCCCGCCGGCCGACTCCGGCCTCGGGTCGGGGATCACCAACGTCTCGTTGCAGATCAGCGGCGCGTTCGGGCTGGCCGTCCTCAGCACCATCGCCGCCAACCACACCAAGGGCCTGCTGTCCACGCATCACGAGCTCACGAGCTCCTTGATCAGCGGCTATCACGTCGCATTCCTGACCGGAGCTGCCGTGATCGCCGCCGGAACCGCCCTCGCCTTCGTGCTCCTTGCACCGGCCCGCGCCGCGCAGCCTGAGCTCCAACTGGCGCAGGAGATGGACAACGACATGGCGACCCTTCCCGCCAACTTCGACATCGAAAGAAATGCCGCATGACACAGAACAATCGCCCCCGCCCCCACACCGCCACGCCGAACCAGACCGGCCGCCGCTCGCCCCGCCCCGAGCGGCGCCCCGGCCACGCCCGCAGCGTCGGGCTGATCTCCGAGGCCGTAGTGGCCCGCTACATCCACGACATCTCCGACCGCCGCCGTCCCGTCGCGGCAGAGCGCCGGTCATGATGAGCGCAGTTCGCACCCCGTTCGGCGAGCGTTCGACGGCTGCCGAGGTGGCCGCCGGGGTCGACCTCTCCGAGCGGCGTGCGATCGTCACCGGCGCCTCATCTGGCATCGGCGTGGAGACCGCGCGGGTCCTGGCCGACCACGGTGCCGATGTCACACTCGCCGTCCGTGACATCGCCGCCGGCGAGTCGGTGGCCGCTTCGATACGCGCATCGACTGGCAACGATGCAGTCGCCGTGCGCCGGCTGGAGCTAGCCGACCCTGCATCGGTCGCCGCGTTCGTAAATGAGTGGGACGGGCCGCTCGACATCCTGATCAACAACGCCGGTGTGATGGCCATCCCGGAGCTGACGCTCACGCCGCGGGGCGATGAGCTTCACTTCGCGACCAACCATCTCGGGCATTTCCAGCTCGCCACCGGTCTGCACGATGCGCTTCGTGCATCCGGAAGCGCGCGCGTCGTGTCGCTGTCGTCGAGCGCACATCTGTACTGCCCGGTGCTGTTCGACGACCCGGCGTTCGCCTTTGTTCCCTACACCCCATTCGTCGGCTACGGCCAGTCCAAGACGGCCAATGTCCTGTTCGCGGTGCAAGCCGACCACCGCTGGGCGCGCGATGGCATCACCGTCAACGCGGTCATGCCGGGAGGGATTGCGACGGGGCTGCAGCGCCACATCGACCCTGAGGCACTCGCGCGGGCTCGACGCGAGGCAGGCGCGAGCGCCGAGCTCAAGACCGTCGAGCAGGGCGCCGCGACTTCGATCCTCGCGGCGGTCTCGCCGCTGCTCGACGGCGTCGGCGGCCGCTACCTCGAGGACTGCAACGAGGCCGAGATCGTCAGCTCACGGGCTGACTCGGACGGCCGCCACGGCGTCGCCCTGTACGCGCTGGACACCGCAAATGCCGAGCGGCTGTGGGAGATGTCCGAGCGGCTCGCGTCTCTGCTGGCCGTCAGCTAGCCGCTAGCCGCCGGCGAGCTTCTCGAGCTCCTGGAAGGCCTCGGCCTCCAGGAGCTCGCCGCATGCGCGGGCGCACGCCCGGCAGGCTTTGGCGCAGATCGCGCAATGACGGTGATGGGCGGCGTGCCGCTCGCACTCCTCGGCGCAGTCCGAGCACATCCTCACGCACGCGCCCAGCATCCGATGGGTGATTACGTGATCGGCTTCAAACGGGCGCGACAGCACCCGGAGCGTCGTCGTGCAGATGTCGGAGCAGTCGTCGCACAGGGCGATGCAGCGGCGCATCGCCGCGACATCCTCCTCGGCGAGGCTCGAGTTGGCGCAGGAGGTGCAGGCCTGCGCGGACACCATGCATGCCTCGACCGCGGCGGCTACCGCCTCGACGCCGAAGTCGATCGGCACCGGCGATGCATCAAGCATGTCGCTGGCGACGGTCACAGTCCGCGACGCGGGTCTTCCTCTTCGATCGTCCGCTCAGCGGTCGGCAACGCCTCGAGGCGTCCGTCCGGAATCGGGTCGCCGCTTTCGACAGACAGCCCGTAGGTGCCGGCCTCGAGCCTGGCTTCGGCGCGTTCGACCGCGGCCAGCTCGGTGCGGAGGTCGTTGCGCCGGCCCTCGTCGAACTCGTCCTGGTACAGGTCTTCGGAATCGCGCTCGCCGGGCTCCGCACGGTCGTCGCCCTCAAGCGGGCCGTCACGGTTCAAAGCCGCAAGTGACTCCTCGATGCGCGAGCGCTCGGTTGCGAGCAGCTCGCGGGCTCGCTCAGGATCCATGCCGCCAAGCCTAGTCCGTCCGAGCCCCCTCGACAAACCCATCGCCCGCCCGGGAAGCAGAGATTGACTTGCGGCATGGCTCTCTCCAGACCCTCGGAACTGACGTGGAGATCCTAGGTTCGGGCCGGCGGCCGGTCCAGGGGTGCGACATCCTTGATGCCCGCTGATGTCCTGGAAAGCCGACAGCCCGTTGACCGAATCCCTGTGGCGCGTGGTCGGCGGTGATCGAGACGTGCTCGGCTCGCTCTCGGTCACCGGGACGGACGCGTGGCTGGGTGGTCCGCTCGCGGTCGACGAGCTTGCGGTCGGCGCGGTCGCGGCGGCGTTGATGGCCGCCGCCGAGCTCGCCCGCGCGCGTGGCGCAGCGCTTCCGGCGATCGGGCTCTCGGCCGAGCACGTCGCGCTCAGCTTCCAGTCGGAACGACACGTGCTCGTCGACTGCAGGTGCAACGGGGCCGGCTTTGCGCCGCTGTCGCGGCTGGTCAGGTGCGCAGACGGCGGATGGCTGCGAACGCACGGCAACTATCCGCACCACGCCGCCGCGATCGGCCGAGCGCTGGGCATCGACGTGTCCGGCGACCAGAACCGCGCCGCGGAGCGGTTGACGCAGGCGGCCCTGTCGGCCGCGGCCACCGAGCTGGAGAGCGCGGTGATCGCGGCCGGGGGCTGCGCCGCGGCGCTACGTCCTCGAGACGAGTGGGACGCGCATCCGGCCGGCCGCGCGGTTGCGGCGGCGCCGTTGGTGGCTGTCGAGGACGGGCTGGCGACCAGCTCGGAGCGCGTGCTTGGCCCCCCTACAGATGTCGCGCGGCCGTGCGAGGGGATCCGCGTCCTCGATCTCACCCGCGTCATCGCCGGCCCGGTCGGCGCCCGCACCCTCGCGGCCCTCGGCGCCGACGTGCTCAGAGTCGATCCGCCGCGGCTGCCCGAGATTCCCGAAGGCCACGTCGACACCGGGGTGGGGAAGCGAGCAGCGACGCTCGACCTCGCCGATGCCGAGCGACGCGAGGCCCTGCTCGCGGGGGCTGACGTGCTCGTGACCGGCTACCGGCCGGGGGCGCTGGCGCGCTTCGGCCTGGACGCCGCCGACCTCGCCGAGCGACACCCGCATCTCGTGCAGGTGTCGCTCAGCGCCTGGGGCACCACGGGGCCCTGGGGCGAGCGGCGAGGGTTCGACTCGCTCGTCCAGGTCGCGTCGGGCATCGCGACGGCGTGCGCCGCCGCCGATGGGACACCCGGCGTGCTTCCGGCGCAGGCTCTGGACCACGCCACCGGTCACCTGGTCGCGGCGGCGGCGCTCCAGGCCCTGGCGATGAGAGCCGCGGGCGAGGCCACCGGCCCTGCGCGTCTGTCACTCGCTCGCACGGCACAGGAGCTCCTGCAAGCTCCGCGGCCCGAGGTGACCGCGTCCTCGGCGACGGGAGCCGCGGATCCCGCCGCTCACCGGGTCAGCTTCGGTCGCGTCTCGTTGATCGCGCCGCCGGGCACGCTCGACGGGCGTCCGCTTCGCTGGCCGCATGGGCCACACGAGCTCGGCAGCGACTCGCCGTCGTGGACCGCCGGCGCCTGAGCTTGACGGCGCCACGGCGGGTGCGTAAACTGAATTGAAGTAAACTCAGCTTACGCGCGAAACACCGAGGAGAGCCATGAGCGCCACCAATGACACGCTCGTCGAAAGCACAAGCCTGCAGGCACTGCAGGACCGCATTGAGATCGCCGACGTCCTCTACAAGTACTCGTCGTCGGTCGACTCGTTCGACACCGCAGGCATCCGCAGCGCCCTGGCCGATGACATCTGGGCCCAATACGGCAACGGCGACCCGGTCGAGGGCGGCGACAAGCTGGCCGGGTGGATCGAGCAGGCGACCGCGACCGTCATCTGGCAGCACCACCTCCTCAACGTCTACCACGTCACGATCGACGGCGACCACGCAAAGACGCTCTCCTACCTGACGTCTTACCAGGTGTTCGAGGAGAACCCCGACGCGGCGATCATCCTCGTGGCGCGCTACCACGACGAGCTCCGTCGCACGCCGTCGGGATGGAAGATCAGCAAGCGGATCATGGAGCTCCTATGGGGCGAGTCGAAGGCCGATGACGGCTATCTGACGGGCCTCGGCGGCCGCGGGCCCAAGATCTGGCAGCGCAGCTGACGGACCCTCGCGCGTCCCCTGTTCAACCACCGCCTTAGGAGAGAAACCATGGCCATCGTGCGGACCGCTTGCACCATGACGCTTGACCCCAAGGACCTCGACGAGGTCGTCGGGATCTTCGAATCGTTCATCAAGGACGTAGAGGAGAAGGACCACGGCGTGCTCGCGTACCACTACTTCGTCGACGAGGACCCGCTCACGATCCACGTCATCGAGTGGTACGAGAGCCCGCAGGCGATGCTCGACCATTACGCCAACCTCAACATTGAGGCCGCGGGGCGCCTGGTCGGACTCGTGAAGCTCTCGCCGCTGCACTACTACGGCAACCCGACGCCGGAGGAAGAGGCCCAGATGGCGGGCTTCGGCGAGGTGCTCATCCACCGCCCGCTGGCGAGCATCGCGGAGACCGCCGCGCAGGCGTAGTCACCCCCATGCGGGCGCGTTCGGCGGTCGGACACCAGCCGCCGGAAGCGACCGGGGGCGCGCGTATGTCCATGTTCCGGCCCGCCTGGCAGACGGTCGTAGACGCCGCCGGCATCGACGAGGGGACCTCGCTGCTCGATCTCGGGTGCGGAGACGGCGCCTTCTGCGCGTTCGCCGCCGATCGCGGCGCGATGGTGCACGGCATCGATGCTGAGCCGGATTCGATTGCACAGGCGATGGACGCCGTGCCCGACGGCGAGTTTCGGCTCGGCATGATGGAGATGCTGCCCTGGCACGACGCGTCGTTCGAAGTCGTGACCGCGTTCAACGCCATGCAGTACGCACTTGACCCCGAGCGCGTCATGGCCGAGGCCTCGCGGGTCGTGCGCATCGGTGGCCGCCTCGCGGTGTGCAAGTGGGGGCCTCCGGCCGAGAACCAGTTCTTCGCGTTCCTCGCTGCCGTCGGCGCCAACGGCGTCAGTGCACGGCCGCAACTGGTCGACGATCCGCTGGCGGACGCGATCGGAGCCGCCCATCTCGAGCTGCTCGTCACGGGCGAGGTGCCTGCCGCGATCGAGCTGTCCGGCGACGCCGCGCTGGAGGAGTCGCTGTCAAGAGCGGGGATCGTTCCCGAACTCGGTGTCGCGACGGAAGCTGAAACCGTCATCGCCGCTGCCGCCCCCTACCGGCAGACCGACGGCAGCTATCGGTTCGATAACCGCCTCAGGTTCTGGGTTCTACGGAGGTCGTGGTGAGCGTCGAGGTCGCGCGCGGTGTCGGTCCTGCCGGCATCGACATCGCGTTCGAGCGCTTCGGCGATCCGCAAGCACGCCCGGTGCTGCTGATCATGGGCTTGGGCACACAGATGCTTGGCTGGCCCGACGGCTTCTGCAGGGTCATGGTGGACCGTGGCGCGCAGGTGATCCGGTTCGACAATCGCGACATCGGCCTGTCGACCCACATCACGGATGCGCCGGCGCCCGACGTCAGCGCTGCCCTGACCGGAGATCTCTCGTCGGCGCCATACAAGCTGTCGGACATGGCCGGCGACACGGTAGGGCTGCTCGACGCGCTCGAGCTCCAAAGCGCCCATGTCGTCGGCGCGTCGATGGGCGGCATGATCGCCCAAACCGTGGCGATCGAATATCCAGACCGCATCCGGTCGCTGACCTCGATCATGTCGACGACCGGAGATCCCTCGGTGGGGCAGCCGACCGGGCCCGCGCTGGCGGCGCTGCTGTCGCCGCCTGCCACGTCGCGCAAGCAGGCGATCGAGCGAACGCTCGCGATCGTGCGCGTGATCGGCTCCCCGGGATTCGAGCTCGACGAGGCCGAGATCCGCAGGCGGACCGGGCTCGCCTACGACCGGTCCAACGACCCGGTCGGCGTCGCCAGGCAGCTCGTCGCGATCGCCGCCTCTGGCGACCGGACCGCTGCACTCAGTGCGGTGTCGGTCCCGACGCTCGTCGTGCACGGAGCGGATGACCCGCTGGTCGACGTAAGCGGCGGCCGCGCAACGGCGAGGGCCATCGCTGGAGCCGAGCTCGCCGTGCTCGAAGGGATGGGGCACGATCTCCCACGCGGGCTCTGGGTCGAGATCGCGGGACGCATCGGCGCGCTCGTCGAGCGGGCCGACGCAGCCCGCCATTAGCCCTCACACGGCGGTGACGATGCCCCCGTTCGGGCTGACCGTCGCGCCGACGAAGAAGCTCGCGTCGTCAGAGACCAGAAACGCGACCGAGGCGGCGATCTCCTCGGGCGTGCCAAGGCGGCCGATCGGGGTTCGCAGGACGTTGACCTCTCTCGCCACGCCGACCTGCGACCTGGTGCGCGTCGTGTCGATGAACCCGGGCGCGATCGCGTTGACCCGGATGCCCTGGACGATCACCTCCTTGGCGGTGGCCCTCGTGAAGCCGAGGACGCCCGCCTTGGCAGCGGAGTAATGGGGGTGCCCGGTACACCCCTCGATGCCGCAGATCGAGGCCATGTTGACGATCGCGCCCTCACCGCGAGGAGCCATTCTCTTCACCGCCGCCCGCGTTCCGTAGAAGGTTCCGTCGAGATGCACCGACAGCACCAGGCGCCACTCGTCGTCGGTCAGGCGTACCAGCGCCTCGAGCGGCGTCTGGATCGCTCCTGCGGCCTGCTCGGCCTGCTGCTTTTCGATCAGCGGCTTGACCCGCTCGACGTGGGACATCGCAAGCGCGCCGGCGTTGTTGACCATGATCGCCAGCGGTCCGAGCTCGGCCTCGACCTGCGTCAATGCTTCTTCGACTGAGCCGCTGTCACTGACGTCGGCATGGATCGCGGCCGCTCCGGGCAGATCTTCGACCACCTTCTGAGCCGCACCCACCGACAGATCGAGTGCGGCGACAGCCGCACCCTCCTGAGCGAGCCGTCGGCAGATGGCCGCGCCGATGCCCGAGCCGCCGCCGGTGACGGCCGCGACCTTTCCCTCAAAGCGCATCGGTCAGCCCCCCAGACGAGCGTCGGGAAGCCGGCCGGGTGGATGAGATTCGTTGGTCGCAGCCATGCAGTCTCCTGATCATTCTCGCGGACTTCCGGGTGGCGATGCCTGAACTTACCTCAATTCGATTTCGGGTTCAAGTTGGGATCCGTGTGGCGCTGTAGAAAGCGACGTACCGCGCGATCTCTCCTTGCGGGCTGATCTGCGCAGTTGAGAAGAACGTCCCGCCATCGGAGATGCCCTCGACGACGCCCTCGACGAACACACGGTCGCCCGACTGCCAAGCGCCCGTGATCACCTGACGAGCCGGACTCGGCCCGCGCTCGATCTCAAACCCGCGCCACAGCGCCTCCCGTCCCGTGAACAGGATGCGCTCTTCACCGCCGGCGTACGGCGGGTGGGAGTAGAGCGCATCAGCGCTGAAATGCGCGGCGGCCTCGCGGAATCTCGAGTTCATGAGGTCATCGAAATACGACTCGAGAATCCGCCGCCCCGGCGGCGCCGACGTCGGTTTGCCCGTCGCCGCGGGCACCAGCGCAGCCCGGAGCAGGACCAGTCGGCGGATGAGTCCGCCGCCGTCGAGCGTCAGCCCGACGATCCCGGTCTCACTGTCGCCGTTGCCACGTCGAATGATCTCGGCCCAGTGGGTACGTTCAGTCGCGACGCTGGCCGCAAGCGTGAGCTCCGACGGCGCGAGGCGCGCGAGCGCCGTCTGGGTGGCGTTGGCGCCGTCCACCGACTCGACGGTCGCGGCGATGCCCTGCGCAGGGTCGGCGAGCCACGCACGCACGGCGGGAGCCAGGAGGCGTGCGCCGGCCGGCGATGGCGCTCCCTCGATGAGCGTCAGCACCTTCGAGAGCGCACTTCGCTGCATATCCTGAACTGAAGTCATGTTTATGCATCTTATACCTGCGTCATCGGAAGCGGAACACGGCCTCACCGGTCGTAGAACGCCTCACCGGTCGTAGACTGATATGCCACGGTCGCGAGGTGTCGGCGGCTGCACCTATCATTGCCGCGTCAACCATTCGCTGCTGCGAGGAGCTATTCGTGCCGTCCCCGTCGTCAGGGCCCAGATCCAGACGAGACAGTGAGTCCACGGGAGCGTCATCGCGCAGCAAACGCGACGAGATCCTGCGGACGGCGACCGCGTATTTCGGCGAGTACGGCTACGAGGCGACGAAGCTCGCCGACGTGGCGGCAGCGGTTGGAATCGGGTCCACCGCTCTCTACCACTACTTCGAGTCCAAGCTGCACTGCGTGTACGTGATCATGGCGGACGCCCTCGGCTTCTTCCGGAGCGAGTTCGACCGCCACACGAGCGCGCACCAGGATTACACCGATGCGCTGATGGCTGTTCTGCGGGGGTCCTACGACCTGAGCGAGCAAGACGTGATGCGCAATCGTGTCCTTGTCGCCGAGCAGGGACTGGTTGGCGTGCGCCGGACGTCGCCTCGCGAGGAGGAGGCACGCGCGCTCGCGCGTGCGCGGATCCGGGACATCGAGTTCACCTGGGCGACGTTCCTGGTCCGCGGGATGGAGCAGGGCATCCTTCCGGAGGCCGATCCCCGGCTGCTCACCCGCGCTTTGCTCGGGCTCTACAACAGTATCTGGCACTGGTATCGGCCGAACGGCGCGATCAGCATGGAAGAGGTGACCGAGTTCTTCATCCGGCGCCAGCTCGCGTTGCTCGGCCTTCCACCGGAGCTTGCCGACGGCGCGGATGTGAAGGCGAGCGCACCAACCGGTAAAGCGCCCGCGAGGCGTCGCTCCGCCGGCAACCGGAGATCAGCCGGCTAACGCTCGATCGCTGCTCGGGCGAGGGCTGCTCGGGCGAGGGCTTCGCGCCCGACGCGCTGCAGGTCCCTCAGATACACAAGATGGTTCTGCCACTCGGCGTCGCTCGCCCGGTCGGCGACGAGCCGCGAAGTGTCTGCGTGCGCGTCGAGTAGCTCGTAGGTGATCGCGACGAGTCCTGCTTCGCGTGGCGTGCGGGCGGACGGATCGGGTGAGTGTCGGACCGACCCCATCGTCATGAAGCTGTGCGGACTGCGGTGGTCGGCGACGTCGACGCCGACGCCGGGCTCGTCGAGTGACCGGAGATCGTCATCGCTCCGAGCGGGACGACGACGGGATAGCTGAAATGGTGATCGCTCATGGGACTTTGGGTCTTCAACGTTGATTACGGATGGCCGCGACGGATGGTTCGCCGCGGCCATCCCCGAGGTGTTAGGAGACGAGCTCGCGGACCGAGCTCGTGTAGGCGCGCGTGATCTCGCGGGTGGCGTCAGCCTGCACGCTGCCGAGGCTGGCGACCCAATCGATCTTCGTGGCGCCGGTCGCCTTCTCGTAGGAGTCGGCGAGCGCGACGACGGCCTTCTCGTACGACGACAGGTATGCCTCGCTCGCCTTCTTGCTCGAGGCAATGGCCTTCTCGTTCAGGTCCGCGAAACGCTCGGTGGCGGCCTCGACGGAATCGGCGACGGGGTTGGACTTCGACTGCGTGGTGGCCATGATGGCTCCCTTCATTCTTGTCAATGGATGCGCTAGCAAGTTAGCGATGCGCATGCTAGCACAGCAAATGAGCTGATGTCAATTCAATACTTTGATATCGTCCGCGAGCGGTGAAAGCTCAAGCCCACAGCGATGTGCGCAGCCGCCCGCCGGTCCTGTTGTTGACCGGCGTGGGCCTCACCGCTGCGGTCGGACTACGGGCGGCCGACAAGCTTCGGTCGCACTTCGAGGTCCTGGCCAGCAGCGGCCTCTCGGTGACGACAGCCGAGGACGCGGTGGCGCTCCTCGATGACGGCGGCGTCGAGCAGGCGCACGTCATCGGCCTTTCGTTCGGCGGGGCGATCGCCCAGGAGCTGGCGATCCTGCACCCGCAGCGTGTTCGCTCGCTCGTGCTGTGTTCGTCCTCTGGCGGCGGCGAGCTCTACGTCCCCCCCGCCCCGGCGATTCGCCACTTCATCAGCC
>DASYFZ010000587.1:0-1915 GCA_036000295.1 Solirubrobacteraceae bacterium | reverse complement strand
GGCGCCGATCCACACGACCTCCCCGGCGGCGCAGAGCTGATCCATCCACGTGGGCGAGTAGGCGCCGACGCGGCGCGGGAGCACGTCGCGCTCCCAGGCATCGGCCGGCAGCGCCAGGCCCTGAAGCGGCACGAGCGCCTCGCGCAGCCGGTCGATCCCGGCGCCCGACGCGGGGTGGCGGTCGACGTTCTGCCAGGCCGGCAGGAAACGGGCCAGCGCCCGGTGGTCGACCGGCTCGACCTCCTTGCGAAGCACCGCAAGCGACGCCCGACGCAGACGGCGCAGGACCTCGGGATCGCACCATTCGCGATCGGTTCCGCCGGGCCGCAGCTCGCCTCGCACGAACACGCCCTCGCGCTCGAGCTCGTTCAGCGCGGCGGTCGGGTCGACCCCGTAGCGCGCCCGCAGCTCACCCACGGTGAACGGCCCATGTGTGGCGCCGTAGCGGCGGACGAGCCGCACCAGCGCGTCGGGCACGTCCTCCACGAACGCCGCCGGCAATCCGCCGGGCGGGGCCACGCCGAGCGCGTCGCGGTACAGCCCGGCGTCGGCCGCGTCGATCCACCGCTCCTCGCCGCCGACCCTGACCGTCAGCGCGCGGCGCTCGGCGCGCAGGTCAGACAGCATCGAGTCGGCGTCGACGCCGTCGAGCACGCGCATCGCCGCCTCGGCGGCGGTCAGGTCCCCGAGCGTCCGGAGGATGTCGTGCAGCGCATCGCGCGTGCCGGCGCGCCGGATGTCCGAGAGGAACTGGAGGTCGTCCTCGACCTGCGCCAGTGCCCCCGGGTCGATCAGATCGCGAAGCTCATCCTGACCGAGCAGTTCGCGCAGCAGGTCGCGATCGAGCGACAGCGCCGCAGCGCGGCGCTCCGCGTTGGGCGTGTCGCCCTCGTACATATACGTGGCGACGTAGTCGAACAGCAGCGAAGAGGCAAACGGCGACGCCGTCGGCGTCTCGACCTCGATCAGCGAGATCTCGCGCCGGTGCAGCGCGGTCAGCAGTTCCACCAGGCCGGGCACGTCGAGCACGTCACGCAAGCACTCCCGGTAGGTCTCCAGCACGATCGGGAACTCGCCGTACTTCTTGGCGACCTCGAGCAGCGACTGGGCCTTGAGCCGCTGCTGCCACAGCGGCGTGCGCTTGCCGGGCCGGGCGCGGGGAATCAGCAGCGCCCGCCCGGCGTTCTCGCGGAAGCGCGCTCCGAACAGAGCGCTCGCCGACAGCTCGGCGACGACGCGGTCCTCGATCTCGTCGGGCTCGAGCATCACCAGCTCGGCCCCCGGTGGCTCCTCGGCGTCGGGGAGGTGGACGATGATCCCGTCGTCTGACCAGATCGCGTCGGACTCCAGGCCGATCTCCTCGCGGATCCGCGCCGTCAGCGCCAGACCCCAGGCGGCGTGCACGCGCCCTCCGAACGGCGACAGGACGCACAGCCTCCAGTCGCCGATCTCGTCGCGGAAGCGCTCGACGACGATCGCGCGATCCGACGGGATGACCCTCGTGGCGGCCTCCTGCTCGCGCAGGAACTCGACGAGGTTCTTGGCGGCGCGCCGGTCGAGGTCGTAGTCGCCTGCGAGCGCCTCGGGCTCCTGCCCAACGGCCCAACGGGAGAACGCGCCGATCGCCTCACCGAGCTCCTTGGGACGGCCCATGCTGTCGCCCTTCCAGAACGGGACCGCGCCGGGCAGCCCCGGCGCGGGCGTGACGATCACGCGGTCGCGGCCGATCTCCTCGATGCGCCAAGTGCTCGCGCCGAGCAGGAACGTCTGCCCCGGTCGCGCCTCGTAGACCATCTCTTCATCGAGCTCGCCGACGCGGCGGCCGTCCGGCAGCGTCACGGAGTACAGCCCGCGGTCGGGGATCGTTCCGGCGTTCGTGACCGCGAGCTGGCGGGCCCCCGGCCGCGCGCGGAAC
>DASYFZ010000127.1:0-13512 GCA_036000295.1 Solirubrobacteraceae bacterium | reverse complement strand
GTGCGCTCGCCGCAATCGACGTTGATCCACATGCCTGCGGACGCCGCTCGCGATCCGCGTCTGAGCAGCCAGCCCTTGAGCACGGTGAGCGACTGGTCGGAGGCCATGAAGCCCGGCACGAGCAGCACCGGCGGCGAGTTTCGCCTGCGCTTCGGAGCCAAGAACTCCGGGTCGGAGGCCAGGCGGGCGAACTCGAGCCCGTAACGGAACTCCCGACGCAGCGAGGCCGCCGTCTGAACGGACGTCACGCCGGCTCCCGAAATCCGGGTCCTGGTTCAGGTGTCACGTTGTGCGCCGACATCTCGAGGCCGCATCCGCCACACACCAGCGTGGGCGTCGCAATCTCACCACAATCGTGGTGTCGGAGCACGATCGGCGGCCCCTCGGGACCGGCCAGGTTCGTATCCCCCCAGCGCATCAGCAGCGCTGCCGCGCCGAACAGCTCGCGGCCGGCATCGGTCAGGCGGTACTCGTGCCGGTCCGGATCGCGCGTGTAGAGAACCCGCTCCAGCAGCCCGGAGTCGACCATCGATCGCAGTCGCGCTGACAGCGTCGGGCGGGGGATACCCAGGTTGCGCGCGAGCTGTCCGTAGCGGCGCACGCCGAACAGCTCCTCGCGCAGGATCATCAGCGTCCACTGGTCTCCGATCAGCGCGAGCGTGCGGCTGACGGAGTCGCCGTCGAAGCGATGGTCGAGGTCTGAGGGGCGTCTGGTGCGCTTCATCCCCGCGCCGCCGGATCGAGTTCCATGACTGCGTCGAGCAGTCGCACGCCGGCGGGATCCTCCGCCGTGCTCGGGACGATCGCGACGTGCTCGGCGCCCGCGGCGTGGTAGGCGGCCACTCGCGTGGCGATTTCCCCGGCGCCGCCGAGAGCCCCGATCTGCTCGAGCAACTCGAACGGCACCGCGCCGGCGAGCTGCGTGCGCGGGACTCCGGCTCGGGCATGATCGACGAGATCCCCGAACCCCAGCCCGGCGAACTGCTCTCCATACCCCGGAGCACCGAGATACACGGCCAGCTG
Organism: Solirubrobacteraceae bacterium; assembly: GCA_036000295.1. Lineage (GTDB taxonomy): Bacteria > Actinomycetota > Thermoleophilia > Solirubrobacterales > Solirubrobacteraceae > Palsa-465. The sequence continues at coordinate 12,489 of DASYFZ010000127.1, read as the reverse complement.
CCCGGCCAGCTGCGACCGCGCTCGCTCGCCTGGATCGAGCGCGCCCGGCACCCACACTGCCAGCCGCGGCGCCGGCCTGCCGGCCGACGCTGCCTCGGCATCGATCACGGCGCGCACGACGGCCACGTGCTCGGGGGTGACGAGGTTCAGGACGAGCTCGTCGGCGAAGCGTGCGCCGACGCGAGTCATCTGCGGACCGAAGGCCGCGACGGTGATCGACGTCTCGGCCTGCGCCCGGCGCAGCTTGAAGCCGCGGGCGCGTACGTGGTTCCCCGAGACGTCGATGCGCTCGCCGTCGAGGAGCGAGCGGAGCGCCGTGACGGTCTCGCGCATGTGACCGGCAAGCCCACTCCACTGCCGGTCGTGCCAGCCGGTGACGATCGCCGGGCTCGACGCCCCCAGCGCGATGTCGACGGCACGACCTGTGAGCGTCGCGACCGAGGAGACGCCGAGCGCGATCGCGACGGGACTGCGGACGCCGACGGCGAGCGGCCCCACCTTCAGGCGCACACGCTCGGTCTGCAGGCCGATTGCCGTAGCCAGGGCAAACGCGTCGAACGACGCCATCTCGCCGACCCACACCGTGGGGATCCCGGCCCGGTCGGCCGAGCGCGCGATCTCAACCGCCTCCTCGTCGGGACGATCCAGCCAGAACGGGATTGCGACGCCGAGGCTCACAGCATCGTTGTGTCCGTCGGTTGATCGAGCAGCAGGCGCCCGCATAGCTCCCACGTCGCCGCGTTGACCTGGAAGTGGGCGGTGGCGGCATGGGCATCCCGGAAGCGGCGCTGCAGCGGCGAGTCGGAGTAGATCGCCGAGCCGCCGCCAAGGTCGTACATGGCACGCACCACGTCGGCGGCGGTGCGGGTCGCGTGCGTCGCCGCGAGCCGAAGCCCCGCCCGCAGCTCCACGGATACGGGCCCAGAGGACTGCGCGGCAAGCCATGCGTCGTCGACCGTCTCGTAGTAGAAGGCGCGCGCTGCGCGAAGCGAGGCTTCGTGCTGGGCGACGATCGACCAGGTCGCCGATCGCTGTGCGAGTGTGCGGCTCGAACCAAGCCCGACCTTGTGGGCGGCGAGCACCTGCAGGTCATCGACTGCGCCGCGCGCGTTCCCGAGCGCGGCTGCCGCGATCGAAAGTGCGAAGAACCCGAGGAGTGGGAACCGATATAGGGCGGCATCGGACGTCGGCGAGTCGAACAGCCACAGGCTCCGGCGTTCCGGCACGAACACGTCATCGGCGACCGCATCGTGGCTGCCGGTGCCACACAGGCCGCTTGTCTGCCACGTGTCGACGATCTCGAGCTCGCCGACCGGCATCGCAAGCACGCGCGGCTCGGTGTCGTCGACCACGCACCCCCCGAACAGGTAGTCGGAGTGCGTGATGCCGCTGCAGAACGACCACCGGCCCGACACGCGATAGCCACCCTCGACGCGACGCGCGGCCCCGCGCGGCGCCCAGACGCCGGCCGCCACATTCGAGGCGTCGCCGAATACTTCCGCCAGCCCGTCAGGACCGAGCCAACCACCGAGCAGGCTGCTGGTCGCCGCGATCGACACGCACCACCCTGCGGACGCGTCCCCTCGCGCAACCGACTCGGCCAGCCGCAGCGTCACCGCCGGGGGAGCCTCGGGTCCTCCGGCCGCCGTCGGTGCCCCCGCGCGAAACAGGCCTGACGCCCCCAGTCGCTCAACGAGCTCGTCCGGGAGGCGCCGCAGCTTCTCGGCCTCGGGCGCGAGGCCACGGGCGAGCGCGGCCAGCTCATCAGCCACGCGATCAAGCGCCTGTGTATCCGCAAGAGCGGTGGGAAGCTCGGCCATCAGGGCAGTGGTTCAGTTACCTAACCAGTTCATTATCTGTACCGCCACCACGCCCCGCTGTCAAGCCGAGTGATCCAGTCGGCGCTCGGGTGCGAAGAAACAGGCATACCCCGGGCAGTCGCATCCGGGCTAGGCAAGGGAGCTTTGATGACTGATCGAATCGACCCCGTCGAATCGACCAACGACGGCGTGGTGATGGAGCTCGCGCGAGACGATCTCGAGCGCAAGCGATTCTTGAAGATGGCAGGCCGAGGGATGGGAGCGGGCGCAGCAGCCACGGCGCTGGGTGCTTTCATCGCAGCGTGCGGTGGTTCGAGTAGTTCATCGTCGAGCTCGAGTGCGCCAGCCGCCACGGGCACGGCGAGTACCTCGAGCAGCGCCTCCGCCTCCGCCTCCGCCTCCGGCGGCAACGATCTTCCGATCGTCAACTACGCGCTGACGCTCGAGTACCTCGAAGCGCAGTTCTACGACGAGGTCGCCAAGAGCGGCCTGTTCCACGGGGCGACGCTGGCGACGCTCAAGCGCTTCGGCACCGAGGAGCACGCTCACGTCGCGGCGCTGAAGGGTGTCGCCGACAAGCTGGGCACGCCCGCGGCAAAGCCGATGGGCAAATTCCCGCTGCACAGCGCAAGCCAGGTCGCGAAGCTCGCGGCGACCGTCGAGAACCTCGGGGCCTCGGCATACCTCGGCCAGGCGGGCAACATCAAGAGCAAGGAGATCCTTGCCGCAGCGCTCGCGATTCACACCGTCGAGGCGCGGCACGCCTCGACGCTCAACTCGATGCTGAAGATGACGCCGACGCCCGATGGCGCCTTCGCAAGGCCAATGACGATGGCCCAGGTGCTCAAGGTAGTCAAGCCGTTCATCGCGTAGGCCCGTTGGCCTGCGCTCGCGACCGAACTCCCCAGAGAGGAATCTTCTGATGACACGTTCTGAACTGCAGTCCCCTGAACTCGAAGCCGTCGAGGTTCACGGCACAACTCGCGCCGGCTTCATCATGCGCGGTGCGCTCGCGGCTGGCGCTGCCTATGGGGCGAGCGCCGTCACGCCGTTCGTGCGCGACGCATTCGCAAGCTCCGGGGGCGGCGATGTCGACATCCTGAACTTCGCGCTGACGCTCGAGTACCTCGAGTCGGACTTCTACCTGCACAAGGCGAAGTCGGTCGGCCTCAGCGGTGAGGCCAAGTCGCTTGCCGCGATGTTCGGCGAGCAGGAGCAGGCGCACGTCACAGCGCTGATGACGACGATCAAGCACGCCGGCGGCACGCCGGTGAAGAGGCCGTCGTTCATGTTCCCCGCAACCGACCAGGCCAGCTTCTTGAAGCTCGCGTACACGCTCGAGAACGTCGGCGTCGGCGCCTATAACGGCGCCGCGCCGTCCATCTCCAACAAGGAGATCCTCGCGGCTGCCGGCTCGATCGTTCAGACCGAGGCCCGCCACGCGGCTGCGATCGGCCTGCTGATCCACAAGCCCGTCACGCCCAACGGTCCGTTTGACGTGCCCCTGAGCAAGAGCAAGGTGCTGGCCAAGGCCGGTCCGCTGATCAGCAAGGGATGATTCGAACTCCGCGACACTTCCGCCTGGCCGGCTTACGCCGGCTGGCGGACGAGGAGCTCGCCGATCACATCCGGCGCGGCGACGGCGTCGCGTACGAGGCCTTGTTCGAGCGTCACGGCGGGGCGGCGTTCTCGCTGGCGTATCGGATGTGCGGCCGCCGGACGCTCGCCGAAGACATCGTCCAGGAGGCGTTCTTGTCGCTCTGGCGGGGACGCGGCTTCGATCCGGCGCGCGGAAGCGTGCGCTCCTGGGTGCTTGCGGCCGTGCGCCACAGGGCGCTGGATTCGTTCCGGCACAACGCCGCCAAGACAGGGCGAGACGTCAATGACGACGCCGCTACCGAGAGCCTGGTCGCCGCAGAAGACACCGGCGCCCAGGTGCAGCGAGAAGAAGACGCCCGGCAAGTGCGAGGGGCGCTTGTCGAGCTGCCCACCGAGCAGCGCCAGGTGATCGAGCTGGCGTACTACGGCGGTTTCACGCACAGCGAGATCGCCGGAATGCTGGACCTGCCGGCCGGGACCGTAAAGGGGCGCATGCGCCTCGGGCTGACCAAGCTGCGCCTGTCGCTCTCAGACTTCGCCGAAGCTGTCACGTGAGGAGGTGAACAGACGACTTATGAGTGTCAATGGCAATACCCACGACCACGACCGCGGCGACGACGCCGCGGCGTACGTTCTTGGCGCCCTCGAACCACGAGAGGCGGCGGAGTATGTGCGGCACCTAACTGTCTGCACCCGCTGTCGCGAGGAACTCGCTGCGCTCACGCCGGTCGCGGACGCACTCGCAAGCGCCGTGCCTCAGCTGGCGGCACCGACTGAGCTCAGACGCCGGGTGATGCGCGCAGCTAAGGAGCGCCCGAACGAGCCGACTGAGCGCGTGGATCGACGCGAGCGCAAACCGTCGCGGCTCACGACACGCCGCATCGCTCTGGGAGCCGGGATCGCCACGGCCTGCGTGGCGGCCGTGCTGGCATTTGTTGCGATCCAGGGTCGCGACACGTCCCGGGTGGTCAGCGCAAGCGTGATGGGCTCACCAGGCGCAGCGCAGCTGCGTATCAGCCACAACCGCGGTGAGCTGGTGGTCTCGCACCTCCCGCCGCCGGCCGCCGGCCGCATCTACGAGGTGTGGGTCAGGCGCGGATCGACATCGCCGGCGCCTACGAGCGCGCTGTTCAGCGTCACCGGGGGCGGAACGGCCACGGTCGACGTGCCCGGCGACCTGCGCGGCGTAAGCCAGATCCTGGTCACCCAGGAGCCTGCCGGCGGAAGCCGCGTTTCCACCCACCGGCCGCTGATCGTCGCCTCGCTCACGTGAACTCATTCGGCGGCGGAGTGATCCACCGACGAGATCTGAGCGAAGTACTCATAGGCACCAAATCAATCGGAGGCACCTGATGGGACTCGATAACCCAATTCACATTGCATTTCTGCTGGTGATCCTGCTGCTCGTGTTCGGCGCCAAGCGCCTGCCGGAGATGGGGCACTCGCTCGGTTCCGGCCTGCGCGGCTTCAAGGACTCGCTGACCGGGCCGGGCGATTCTCACCATGCGGATGAGCTCCCGGCGGCAACGCCGATGACGGCCGACCGCGCGCCGGAGCAGCGCGAGCACGACTTCCCCAGCACGCCCGCGGCATAGAGCACGTTCCGGCCGGCCTGCGCCATGCGGATCCTCAGAACACCCCGGTCTGTTGCGCACGACGACCGCCTGTCGATGGTCGGGCACCTTGACGAGCTCCGCACGCGGATCATCGTCTCGCTGATCGCATTGGCGGTCGCCTTCGGCGTGTGCTTCTGGCAGAACCATCGCCTGCTGACACTGATCGACAGCCCGTTGGCGCACCAGACCCAGCAACAGGTGCGCGACGGGCAAGGTCCGCTTGGAGCGACCTACCAGGTTCAGCAAAGTGCAAGGGACACCGCCACCCAGTTGCGGACCGTGGCCGGCGTGCTCCAGGCCGAGCATCGCGACACGCCGGCAGTCGCGGGGCCGCTGAGCCGGGTGCAGCGCAATCTCACATACGACATCGCGCAGCTCTCGAAGCCACCACAGGGCAACAAGCCCGTCACGCTCGGGATTGGCGAACCGTTCACGACCACCGTCACGGTCAGCCTGATCTTCGCCCTGATCCTCGCGCTGCCGCTGCTGCTCTGGCAGATCTACGGGTTCTTCATTCCAGCGTTGGAGCCCGAGCAGCAACGACACGTCAGATCGTTGGCGTTCGCTGTACCGGGCCTGTTCGTCGCCGGGGTGGCCTTCGGCTACTTCGTCGTGCTGCCGGCTGCGGTGCACTTCTTTCAGAACTTCAACTCAGACCAATTCAACGTGCTGGTGCAGGCCAGCCAGTACTACAAGTTCGCGGCGACCACGATGCTGGCGATGGGGCTGCTGTTCCAGGTCCCGGTCGCGATCCTGGCAATCACCCGCGCCGGCGTGATCACCCCGCGCCAGCTGCGGCGCAACCGCCGCTATGCCGTCGCGGCCTGCGGCTTGGTCGCCGCCGTGCTGCCAGGGGACGCGATCACGATGCTGCTCGAGACGGTGCCGCTGTATCTGCTGTTCGAGGTCAGCGTCCTGCTGGCCTCGATTGCGGAGCGCCGCTCGCGCAGGGTGGCTGCACAGGCCGCGGCATCCGCCGGCGCCTGATCCGATCGCCGCCCGGCTCCGAAGCACTCAATACAAGGCGGGGGAGGCCGAGCGCAGCTTGGCGTCCGTCGCAACACTCAAATCAGTTGGAAGGAGCTACATGAGCCATCAACTGAACCTCGCATCGATCGACGTCGACGGGGCCGTCCGGGAAACCGCGGCCGAGGCGATGGATGCGCTTGACGGCGACACGCGTTCGCAGTTCCTGCGCCGCGCGGGTATCGCCGGCGGCGCAGTAGTCGGCGGAGGCGCGCTGCTGGGCGCCTTGGCGCCCAGCGCCATGGCGTTCAGCACCGGGAATCGTCCGCCGGCCTCGTTCGGCAAGGGCGACATCGGAATCCTGAACTACGCGCTCACGCTGGAGTACCTCGAGTCGAGCTTCTACAACGGGGCGACCGCGAACCAGCGCCGCAGTTCGTTCCTCACCAGTCCTGAGGCGCGCGTGTTCCTGAAGACCGTCACAAACGACGAGAACCAGCACGTCAAGGCCCTCAAGAAGGCGCTCGGCAAGCACGCCGTCAAGAAGCCGAAGTTCGACTTCCACGGCGACAACGCGAGCCAGGCCAAGTTCCTGAAGGCGGCGTTCACGTTCGAGAACGAGGGCGTGCACGCATACTCGGGCCAGGCGTTCAACATCAAGGACCCGAAGGTGCTTGCGGCGGCGCTGTCGATCGTGACCATCGAGGCGCGTCACGCATCGGTCGTCGGCCTGATTCTCAAGGGCACGGAATCCGGCATCTCGCCCAACGGGGCGTTCGACACGCCGTTCGGGGCCAGCAAGGTCCTCAAGGACGTCACCAGCCTGCACTACATCAAGGGCTGACCCAATCGGTGTGTCAGGCTGTCGGTGTGGCGCACCGACAGCCGCGCACCCGAACGATCGCCCGGCGTGGGGACCTGATCGCCGAGGTCGATCCGCGCAGGCCGTCGGGAAGACTCCTGCGCCAGGCCGGCATGGAGGCTTCGTATGTCGATCTGGCCGACGCCACACATCTCGAGTTCGACTACATGCGCTGGCTGCGGATCGTGCTGCGGATCGCAGCGGCCCGGCGCGTTTTGCACATCGGTGGCGGCGCGTGCGCGCTCGCTCGGGCGCTTGCCGCGGCGGATCCGGGGGGCCGCCAGGAGGTGTGCGAGGTCGACGCCGACGTGCTCAGCGTCGCTCGCGAGCATCTGGGGCTGCGACGGGCGCCCGGACTGCGTGTCCGGCACGCGGAGGGCCGGGTCTATATCGCCGCTCAGCCAGACCAGAGCTGGGACGCGATCGTGATCGACGCGTTCATCGGAGCGCGCGTGCCTGCGCGGCTCATAACCGCCGAGGCGATGATCGAGGCGGCGCGGGTCGCACCGCTGATGTTGGTCAACGTCGTCGACAATCGGTCGGCCAGCGATGTGAAAGCGATCGCATCCGCCGTGGCGACGGCGTATCCGGCAGTGTGGACGTTGGGTCAGCGAACCGGCAACGCGATCGTCGCCGGGAGCGCAGCAGCCAACACACCTGATCTCATAAGGATCGCGGCACGAGCCGCGGCCGACGCGTCGCCGGCACGACTCACCCCGCCCACCCAGGTTGCGACGATGATCGCGTCGACGTCGCCGCTGCGGGACAATTCGTGGAAATGAAAGCGGCGGTCATCCATGAGAACGGCGGACCTGAGGTTCTTCGCTACGAGGATGTGCCCGATCCGGAGTGCCCCGACGGCTGCGTCGTGGTGGACGCCGAGGCGATCAGCATCGAGGGAGGCGATCTGCTCGCACGCGCGCACGGAGACCTTCCGGCGGCGCCCCACATCGTCGGCTATCTGAGTGCCGGGGTTGTCAGCGAGGTCGCCCCCGGCGTCGACGGGCGGAAGGTCGGTGACCGGGTTGTCGCATTGAACTTCGCCGGCTCGCACGCCGCCAGGCGGATCGCCCCCGCGATCATGACCTGGCCGATCCCCGACGGGCTCGATGCCGCCCGCGCCGCGTCCGTGCCGGTCGCGTTCGGGACCGCCTACGAGTGCCTGTTCACGGCGGGGAACCTCGCCGACGGCCAGACCGTGCTGATCCATGCCGGGGGCGGCGGCGTCGGGATGGCGGCGATCCAACTCGCCAAGCAGGCGGGCGCGACCGTCATCTCGACCGCCTCGAGCGACGAGAAGCTGGAGCGGCTGAAGTCGCTCGGGCTTGACCACGGTATCAACTACGCGACCGAGAATTTCGTCGAGCGCACCAATCAGCTGACCGAGTCGCGCGGCGTCGAGGTCGTACTGGACTCGATCGGCGGGCAGAACCTCGTCGACAGCGTCGGCGTACTCGCGTACCGCGGGACGCTCGTGAGCGTCGGCGTGGCGGCCCGGGCCGGCTCGGCGATCGAGGCACAGTCGCTGTGGGCGCGCAACAACTCGCTTCGCGGGGTCTTTCTCGGCGGCGCGCTTGTGTCCGAATACCCTCGGATCCACGCACTGATCGGCGACTTGCTTCAACGCGTCGCCGACGGCGAGCTCCGCGTCGAGATCGACCGCTCGTTCGGACTCGAGCACGCAGCGGAGGCGCACGCGTACATCGAGAGCCGCAAGGCGTTCGGCCGCGTCGTCATGACCCCGTGACGGTCAGCCGCACGTGAACACGTACGCCTCGGCGCCGGGGTCGAGGAACTTGATCTCCAACACCCGGTCGTGCACGGCGCCGGCCTGCCGCACGAGCTGATACAGGCGGCCGTCGCGGAGCGTGCCGCGGCCCTCGGAGTCGACATCGAGGCCATGGGACGGACCTGGAGGCTCACCGTCGAGCAGCACTCGAAACTCGATCGGACCGTTTGATCCGGCGAGCAGAACGAGGTTTGCATCGCGCGCGTGAAACCGATACGCGATGCTGCCGCCCGGCCGCTCGAGGGCGACGCGCTCGCGCCCGATCGTCCAATCGCCCGCAAGACCCCACTCGTTCAGGCCCAGTCGCTCTGGCAGCTCGTAGACGTGGCTGAGATCCAGCGCCGCCCCGTCCGACGACGCGAAGTTCTCGCCGCGGCCGTAGCCGAGATACGTCTCTGGCGTGCGTAGGTTGTCCCAGTCAGCCTCGGCCTCGACGCCGACTCCCTGGACGGAGGCGAGCTCGCGCTCGATGCCGAGCAGCGACTGGATCACGCGCTCGGATTGCTCGTAGCGTCCCTCCCCAAAGTGGTGGTCGCGGATCAGGCCGTGGCCGTCGACGAAATACAGCGCGGGCCAGTATTGGTTGGTGAACGCGCCCCAGATCGCGTAGTTGCTGTCGACCGCGACCGGGTAGTCGATCGCTCGGTGCTCGGTCGCGCGACGCACGCGGTCGATGTCGTGTTCGAATGAAAACTCCGGCGTGTGCACACCGACGACCACCAGCCCGTCGCCGCGGTAAGCCTGCGACCACGCACGGACGTACGGCTCCTGGCGCAGCCAGTTGATGCATGTCAACGTCCAGAAGTTGACGAGCACCACATGGCCGCTTAAGTCGGCAGGGCCGAGCGGCTCTGAGTTGACCCAACCTGTCGCCCCGTCCAGCGAGGGCATGTGCTGGCGTGTGAACATGCGGCTTGGTGCGAGCCTGATCACCCGCGCGCCGTGCTGCGCCCGTCAACACCCTGGTCGGCCCACTGGTCTAGGGGGCAGACCAGTGTGTCGACGGGTGCGATGTGGACGGCAGACGACGAGACTGCGCATAGTCCCAGAGGGGGCGTTTCGCGAAAGGAGAGGCAGATGAGCTCATCTCCCCGAGTGGAGGAGTACGAGATGATCACGGTGCACGACGAAGGGGGCGTGCACCCTGCGCGGCTGCTCGACGATCTGCCCGGCGACTGACCGAGGGGCGCCGCCATCACCGAGCACCTGCCGGGCGTACTGCACACGCTCGAGCCCACCCTGAACCACTACGGCTATCTCGCCGTGCTGGGTCTGGTGCTGATCGAGGACTTCGGCGTCCCCGTTCCGGGCGAGACCGTCCTGATTCTGGCGGCGGTGTACGCGGGCGCCGGTCGGCTGAACATCGTGCTGGTCGCGCTGCTGGGCTTCTGCGGCGCCCTGCTTGGCGACAACATCGGCTTCGCGATCGGGCACTTCGGCGGACGCCCGCTGGCCGAACGCTACGGCCGCTACATCTTCCTGACGCCCGAGCGGCTGGAGAAGGCAACGCAGTTCTTCGACCGGCATGGCGGCAAGATCATCATCGTCGCCCGGTTCATCGAGGGCCTGCGCCAGGCAAACGGAATCATCGCGGGCATCAGCGGGCTGCGATGGACGCGATTTCTGGTCTTCAACGCGATCGGTGCCGCTCTGTGGGTGGCCGTCTGGACCAGCGTCGGGTACTTCTCCGGCAGCCACATCGACACGATCTACGCCACCGCAACGCGCTACGACAAGTACCTGGCGATCGCCGTCGCGTTGGCGGTGGCCGCGTACGTCGCGCTTCGCATGCGGCGGGCTCGCCGAGCGCGAGCGCCCGACACTGAAACCAGCTGAGGGCGGGCTACTTGCGCGACCCGATCGGGGGATTCACGTCGTCGTATATGCGCGCCGCGGCGAGCTTGCCGGTCTCGCCGCGGACATGGACCGCCATCCCGGCCTGCGGCGAAAGCTCGGTCTTGCCCCAGCCCACCGCGTTGTACTCAAGCGCGCAAGCGTGCCCATCGTCGATCAAACCACAGTGCTGGAGCGTTATCCCGCCGTCGTTGGAGAACATCTGCTCGTAGAACGCGCGCAGGGCGTCGGGGCCCCGGTGAATGAATCGGCCGCCGGCGGGCTCGCGGGCATAGCCGTCGGGCTCGAACGTGGACAGGATCCCGTCGAGATCCCCGGCGGCCAGCGCCCGCTGGTAATCAGCGACGACATCCGGCGCTCGCAGCTTCGGGTCGGGCTGCAGTACGGGTTGGCGGTGGGCATGGCGGGCGGTCAGCGGCCAGCCGCTGTAGTAGACGCGCAACTCGGCGAGACGGCCATCCCGCACTCTGTCGGCGGCGATCGCGACCGGCAGGTCGACCGGTGCTCCGCCGCCGTCCAGGTGCAGAATCGCTTCGCCGGCCCCGTGTGACTTTCCGTGGATCGTCAGCACCTCGTCGATCGCGCAATTGCGCTCGGTGAGCCACGCCTGCGTATCACGCACGTATACCTCGAATTCCCGCCTGCCTCGGAGGCGCCCGCGGACCGGGTGATACAGCACAGGCTCGCCCGCAAACGACCCGATCAGCGCATCGACCTCCCCGGTCAGGATGCCGTCGAAGAACGGGACGGTTTCGAACTTGCGGTTCCGCTTCGCTTCCAGGCTCTGCAACGCAGGCGCTGTGAACAGTTCGGGAGCCCACGGCATCAGTGAAGCGTCCCACATTCCGTGGCAGTCGCTACTTCCCCGATCCCTGCCTGGCGGCGCGGTAGCGCCCGATCAGGGCGTTGGTCGACGAGTCGTGGCTGAGCGGCGCCTCCGACGACAGCTCGGGAATGATGCGCTTGGCTAGCACCTTCCCCAGCTCGACTCCCCACTGGTCGAACGAGTTGATGTTCCACAGCGCGCCTTGCGTGAACACGGCGTGCTCGTAGAGCGCGACCAGCGTCCCGAGGATCCGGGGCGTCAGCTCTTGGGCGAGGATCGTCGAGGAAGGCCGGTTGCCCGGGAACACGCGGTGCGGGACGAGCCAATCCGGTGTGCCCTCGGCCTCGACGTCGGCGGCGGTCTTTCCGAACGCGAGCGCTTCGCTCTGTGCGAACAAGTTCGCGCACAGGATGTCGTGATGATCGCCGAGCGGGTTCAGGGAGCGGCAGAATCCGATGAAGTCACATGGGATCAGCGACGTCCCCTGGTGGATCAGCTGGTAGAAGGAATGCTGTCCATTGGTCCCGGGCTCACCCCAGTAGACCGCGCCCGTGTCGTAGTCGACCTCGACGCCTTCGAGCGTCACGCGCTTGCCGTTTGACTCCATCGTGAGCTGCTGCAGGTAGGCGGGGAAGCGCTTGAGGTACTGGTCGTAGGGGAGCACGGCCACGGTCTGGGAGTTGAAGAAGCTGCGGTACCAGAAGCCGATCAGCCCCATCAGGGCCGGCAGGTTCTCCGCCAACGGCGCCGTGCGGAAGTGCTCGTCCATCGCGTGAAAACCGGCCAGCATCTCGCCGAATGCATCAGGGCCCACCGCCAGCATGGTCGAGAGTCCGATGGCGGAGTCCATCGAATAGCGGCCGCCGACCCAATCCCAGAACCCGAACATGTTGGCGGTGTCGATCCCGAACGCCGACACCTCGTCGGCGTTTGTGGAGACGGCGACGAAGTGCTTGGCAACCGCCGACTCGTCGCCGCCGAAGCTGCCGACGAGCCAGTCGCGCGCCGAGTGGGCGTTGGTCAGCGTCTCGAGCGTGGTGAACGTCTTGGAGGACACGATGAACAGCGTCTCGGCTGGGTCGAGGTCCCGCGTCGCCTCGGCGACGTCGGTGCCGTCGACGTTGGACACGAACCGGAAGGTCATGTCGCGTTCGGAG
>DASYFZ010000724.1:0-3682 GCA_036000295.1 Solirubrobacteraceae bacterium | reverse complement strand
TCTTGCTCGCTGGTTGGACGTCGCCGACGACGAAGCGTCGCCATCTGGGGCCAGGGGGTGGCGGTAAAAGGCGACGCTTTGGTGCCGGCCAGGGTGCTGTACGTGATAACGTACGCTTGTATGACGGTGACCGCATCCGCCTCGACGCCAGTCCCGGCCGAATCGCTTGGCGCCCGCGTGCGCGCGCTGCGCGAGGCGATGGACCTGTCGCTGCGCGACCTCGCCGAGCGCTCGGGGGTCAGCGCACCGATGCTCTCCCAGGTCGAGCGCGGCGAGACGAGTCCGACGCTTCAGGTGGCCAGGCGCATCGCCGCCGGCCTGGAGCTGCGGCTGTCGCAGCTGCTGCGTCTGGACGAGGACGGCGCGGTCACGATCGTGCGCCGCGACGAGCGGCGAAAGGGGCCCGGCCGGGTGAGCGGGCACAGCTACGAGATCCTGACGCCGCCGCTGCCGGGCCAGCGAGCCGAGCTCTCCCGTCACACGCTGGCGGCGGGAGCCGTCACCGGCGGCCCCGGCGACCCGCCGATGCACGAGCCCGGCAGCCGCGAGACGGCGCTGATCGAGTCCGGCACTGTGGTGCTGGTCTGCGACGGCCAGCGCTCTGAGCTCGCGACCGGCGACTCCGTGACCTTTGACGCCGATCTTCCCCACCACTTCGAGAACCCAGGACCCGACGAGGCCGTGTTGCTGGCGGTCGTCAGCGCCGGCCTACGAAGGAGCTAAACGAGATGCCAAAGACCCTGTTCGACAAGATCTGGGACGCCCACGAGGTCGCTCCCGGCCTGATCTACATCGACCTGCACCTCGTCCACGAGGTCACCAGCCCGCAGGCGTTCGACGGCCTTCGGCTCGCCGGGCGCAAGGTTCGCCGTCCCGACCGGACGCTGGCGACCGCGGACCACAACGTCCCCACCGACGGCACACCCGTCGCCGAGCGCATCCGCGACGAGCTCTCGCGCGTCCAGGTGCAGACGCTCGAGCGCAACTGCGAGGAATTCGAGATCCCGCTGTACTCGCTGGGCTCCGAGCATCAGGGGATCGTCCACGTGATCGGGCCTGAGCTTGGCGTCACGCAACCCGGGATGACGATCGTTTGCGGCGACTCGCACACCGCGACCCACGGCGCGTTCGGCGCGCTGGCGTTCGGGATCGGCACCAGCGAGGTCGAGCACGTGCTCGCCACCCAGTGCATGGTCCAGTCAAAGCCCCGCTCGATGCGGATCCGCTACGAAGGCGCGCTCGGCTTCGGCGTCACCGCCAAGGACCTGATCCTCGCCACGATCGGACAGATGGGTGTCGCCGGCGCGGTGGGCCACGTCGTCGAGTACGCCGGACCCGCGATCGAGGCGCTGTCGATGGAGGGCCGGATGACCGTCTGCAACATGACGATCGAGGGCGGTGGCCGGGCCGGGATGATCGCGCCCGACGAGACCACGTTTGAGTGGGTGATTGGAACGCCCGGCGGCCCGAACGAGGTCCCCGAAGAGTGGCGGACGTTGCACACCGACGATGGCGCGACATTCGATCGCGAGGTGGAGGTGGACGCCTCGGCGATCAGCCCGATGGTGACCTGGGGGACGACGCCCGGGATGGTGGTCGGCGTCTCCGAGCCCGTGCCCGACCCGCAGTCCGAGCAGGACGAGCGTGCGCTGCACTACATGGGGCTCGAGGCGGGCACGCCGATCGAGGAGATCAAGCTCGACCGCGTGTTCATCGGCTCGTGCACGAACTCGCGGATCGGGGACCTGCGCGCCGCGGCCGAGATCGTCGAGGGCCGCAAGGTCGCCGAAAGCGTCTACGCGATGGTCGTGCCGGGCTCACAGCAGGTCAAGATCCAGGCCGAGCGTGAAGGCCTCGACGAGGTCTTCAAGCGCGCCGGATTTGACTGGCGCGGCGCCGGATGCTCGATGTGCCTGGGCATGAACCCGGACATCGCCGACCCCGGGGAGCGCGTGGCCTCGACGTCGAACCGCAACTTCGAGGGGCGGCAGGGACGCGGCGCGCGCTCTCACCTGGTGTCGCCGCAGATGGCCGCGGCGGCAGCGATCGAGGGCCATTTCGTCGATATCCGCAGCTGGCAGCGCGAGGAGGTGACGGCATGAAGGCGATCGAGACGATCACCGGGCGGGTCAGCGTGCTCAAGCGCGACGACATCGACACCGACCAGATCATCCCCAAGCAGTTCCTCAAGCGCGTCGAGCGCACCGGCTTCGGCGAGTTTCTGTTCTACGACTGGGCCAAGGAGCCCGGTTGGGAGCTGCCGCAGAACCCGATCCTGCTCGCCGGGCGCAACTTCGGCTGCGGGTCCAGCCGCGAGCACGCACCGTGGGCGCTTGAGGACTACGGGTTCCAGGCGATCATCGCGCCGAGCTTCGCCGACATCTTCCGCTCCAACTGCACGAAGATCGGGCTGCTGCCGGTGGAGCTGGACGCCGACGCGTGCGAGTCGATCGCCGAGGCCGGCGAGGCGCAGGTCGACCTCGCGGGGCAGGAGGTCCGGTGGCCCGGAGGCACGGCGAAGTTCGAGATCGATCCTGAGATCAAGCATCGCCTGCTGAACGGGCTTGACGACATCGCGCTGACACTCGAACAGGGCGAGCAGATCGAAGCCTATGAGCGCGATCGCGAGCGCTCGGGGCCGGTCACCACGGCGCTGTGAGCGCCTCGCGCGACTGGGATGCGGCGACATATGACCGCATCTCGGACATCCAGCTGCGATGGGCGCTGGAGCAGCTCGACCGTCTCCAGCTCGCCGATGACGAGGTCGTGCTCGACGCCGGCTGTGGCTCGGGCCGGGTGACCGCACTGCTGGCAGACCGAGTGCCGAACGGCCGGGTCTACGGGGTCGACGTGGCGCCGTCGATGGCCAAGCACGCCCAGGAGGCGCTCGGCGACCGCGCGACGATCCTCTGCCAGGATCTCGTCGAGCTCGAGCTGCCAGAGCCAGTCGATACGGCGTTCTCCAACGCGACGTTTCACTGGATCCACGATCACGACCGGCTGTTTCAGAGGCTCTACGCCACGATCAAGCCGGGGGGCCAGCTCATCGCCCAGTGCGGGGGCCGGGGGAACATCGACTCGTTCCGCGTGCTCGCCGACGAGATCGCGGCGACCGACGAGTTCAAGCGCTACTTCACCGACTGGCAGCGTCCGTGGAACTACGCCGGCGCCGAGGAGACCACTGAGCGGCTGCAGAAAGCCGGATTTACCGACGTCTCGTGCTGGCTCGAGCCTCGGCCGGTGACGCCCGACGATCCGCGCGCGTTCGTGCAGACGGTGTGCCTCGTACGCCACCTGGACCCGCTGCCCGAGGAGCTGCGCGAGCCGTTTATCGATCGCGTGCTCGAGCAGGCGGGCGACCCGCTCGTGCTCGAGTACGTCCGCCTGAACATGACCGCGCGGCGCTCAGCGGTCGGCTAGCCCGACGGCGCGCAGCGCGAGCTGGACCGCCGGGCGAGCGGGCTTGGGCCCGATTGCGAGCACGAACACGTCGGAGTACTGCGTCACCGCCCTGGCCATTGCCGGGAAGGGTGGCTTGCGCGTGCCGGCCGGGTTCAGTCTCCCACCTGCACGAGCGAGTTGAACAGGTGGGCGAGCGTCGCCTCCGGGTCATCGGTCAGCCCCGTATGCACCTCCGACGGCTGGATCGCCGTCGACGACTTCGCGGCCACCCAGCCGAAGC
>DASYFZ010000716.1:0-4856 GCA_036000295.1 Solirubrobacteraceae bacterium | reverse complement strand
GCGTGAGCTGTTTGCGTATGAGCCGGTGCTCGAGGCGTTTGCGCTCGACGCGGGCGATCCCGTCCGCGCGGCGCGGTTGCGCGCGGCTCTGTCGGACGCCGCGGACTCGGCGCTCGAGATCGCGCGTGCGGCTGCGGTTGTCGCGTCGCTGGGCGCCGAGCTGGCGTTGACCGGGAACACGAATCTGACCGGTGATGCGATCACCGGGGTGGCGCTCGCCGAGGCCGCGTGTTGCGCGGCGGCCCGGCTGACGGAGATCAATCTTGCGCGGGTGCCGAGCGACCCGCGGGTGGACGAGGCCGCCGAGCTGACCAGGCAGGCGTCGGCGGCTCGTGCGAAGGCGCTCGGAGGCAAGGACGGGACACAGTGACCGAAGGGAGTTCGTAATGGGCAGGTTGCGGTCGTGGTTTAGGCAGATGGGACCGGAGGCGCCGCGCCGGGAGCCGGTGAGACCGGCGGAGAGGCGGCTGCCTTCCGCGTCCGCGCGCCCGCGTAAGCGCAGCTTCAACGAAGCCGCGCACAAGCTGGGCCGGTAGCAGATTTAGTAACGTTTAGTACGGGACCGGGGGAGGAAGCTCGCGGCCCTAACCGGTCGCGAGCACCTCCGGATTGACTGCAGTAGGTGGCTTTTCGCCGCGCAGCACGGCGAGCGCGTTTTCGGCTGCGAGCACGGCCATCGCGGTGCGCGTCTCGATCGTCGCTGATCCGAGGTGCGGGATCAGCACGACGTTGTCGAGCTCGAGTAGGTCTGGGTGGACGTCGGGCTCGTTCTCGAACACGTCGAGCGCGGCGCCTGCGATCTTGTCGCCGTGCAGCGCCTTGACGAGTGCGGCTTCGTCGACGATCGGGCCGCGGGAGGTGTTCACGAGGTAGGCGCCGGAGCGCATCTGCCGCAGCGCAGCGGAGTCGATCAGGTGCCGGGTCTCGGGTGTGAGGGGCGTGTGCAGGGTGACGACGTCGGCGCCTGCCAGCAGTTGCATCAGCGGCAGCCGGTGAGCGCCCCCGAGCTCGGCCTCGATTTCCTCCGATACGCGTCGAGGGCCTGCGTAGATGATCTCCATCCCGAACGCACGTGCCCGTTTCGCGGTGGCCTGGCCGATCGCGCCCAGGCCGATCACGCCGAGCGTCTTGCCCGCGAGGCTCGAGCCGAGCAGGAAGAACATGTCCCACGACCACGGCTCGCCGGAGCGGATCAGGCGCTCGCCTTCTCCCAGGCGCCGGGTCACCATCAGGATCAGCGCCATCGCCAGGTCGGCGGTCGAGTCGGTCAGCACCCCAGGGGTGTTGGTGACCATGACCCCCCGCTCGGTCGCGGCGGCGACGTCGATGTTGTCGTAGCCGACGGCCACGTTCGCGATGCATTTGAGCTGCGGGCCGGCGGCGTCGAGGAGCGCGGCGTCGACGGGGTCGTGCAGCAGCGTGATCACCGCGTCCGCGCCGGTTACGGCTTCGTGGAGCTCGTCGCTCGTCAGCGGCCGGTCATGCGGCGACAGCCACACCTCGCCGGCGGCTCGCAGCAGTTCCAAGGCCGGCTCAGGGATCCGCCGCGTGACCACGATCACGCGGCCAGTCTACGTCAGCGCCCTTGGGCCGCCGGGCGGTGCCTGTTCGGTCATCCTCCGAACACCGCGATTGGATGAATTGATCCATCGGACGGTAGAATCGGGGCACCAGGGCCTGGGTTTCCTGTGCCCTGAAATGGCACCCGTTCAAGGGAGGAAGTATGCGAGCCCGTACGCGACTGACCACGCCCCTCGTCCGGCGCGATGGCGAGTTGCGTGCCGCATCGTGGGAGGAGGCGCTCGATTGCGCCGCCGCCGGCCTCGAACACGCGCGCACCGCAGACGCGACGCGCTCGTTCGGGATCTTCTCGTGCTCGAAGTCGACCAACGAGATGAACTACCTGGCGCAGAAGTTCGCGCGTCAGGTGATGGGCACCAACAACATCGATTCCTGTAACCGAACTTGACACGCACCTAGCGTCGTCGGTCTGGCGACGGTATTCGGTGCGGGCGGCGGCACGTCGTCCTATAAAGAGGTCGAGGAGACGGACTTGATCGTCCTGTGGGGGTCGAACGCCCGCGAGACTCATCCGATCTTCTTCCACCACGTACTTAAGGCCGTCCACAACGGCGCACGCCTGTTCGTCGTCGACCCGCGGCGCACCGCCTCGGCGAAGTGGGCCGACACCTGGCTGGGACTAGACGTCGGCACCGACATTCCGCTCGCATGCGCGGTCGCGCGCGAGATCATTCACTCCGGCCTCTGCGACGACCAGTTCATCGCGCGCGCCACCGAGGGCTATGGCGCGTTCGCGGAGTCGGTCGAGCCCTACACGCTCGCCGAGGGCGAGCGGCTGACGGGCGTCCCGGCCGAGGCGATCCGCGAGCTGGCGCACGCCTACGCGCGCGCCGACCGGGCGATCATCTGCTGGACGCTCGGGATCACCGAGCACCACACCGCGGTCGACAACGTGCTGGGGCTGATCAACCTGTCGCTGCTGACCGGCCACGTCGGGCGCTACGGCTCGGGGCTGAACCCGCTGCGCGGGCAGAACAACGTCCAGGGCGGCGGCGACATGGGCGCGATCCCGAACAAGCTGCCGGGCTTCCAGGACATCGAGAACGACGCCGAGGCTCGCGATCGGTACGAGCGCGCCTACGGCACGCCGATCGTCCCGAAGTACGGCTGGCACCTGACCGGGATGTTCGAGGCAATGGAGCGCGGCGAGCTTCGCAGCTTGTATGTGATCGGTGAGAACCCGGCCCGCTCGGAAGCCGACGTGCAGCGCGCTCGCAAGTTGCTCGCCGGGCTTGACTGCCTGGTCGTGCAGGACATCTATCTGACCGACACGGCGAAGCTCGCCGACGTCGTCCTGCCCGGGTCGGCCTCGTGGGCCGAGGGCAACGGCACGGTTACGAACTCCGAGCGTCGCGTCCAGCTCGTGCGCAAGGCGCTCGATCCGCCGGGCGATGCCCGCGACGACAACTGGATCATCATGCAGCTCGCCAAGCGCCTTGGTTACGACTGGGGTGAGCCGTCGTCGGAGGAGATCTGGAACGAGCTGCGGACCCTGAGCCCGATGCACGGCGGCATGAGCTACAAGCGACTCGACGAGCACGGCGGGCTGCAGTGGCCGTGCTTCGACGAGGACGATCCGGGCGCGCAGTTCCTGCACGGGCGGCTGTGGAAGGACCCGATCGAGGGCAGGGCGGCGCCGTTCAGCGTCACGCCGCACAGCCCGCCGGTCGACGAGCTAAACGACGAGTTCCCGATTCGGTTGACGACAGGCCGGCGCCTGGAGTCCTACAACACCGGCGCCCAGTCCAACCTCTATCGCTCGCCGATGCACCGCGGTGAGTCTCTGGACCTGTCGCCGGAGGACGCGGAGACGCTCGACGTCACCGACGGCGAGATTGTGCGCGTGACCTCGCGCCGCGGCTCGGTGGAGGCGCCTGCGCGGGTCGACAAGGGTCTACGCCAGGGGCTTGCGTTCATGACGTTTCACTTCCCCGACCAGGTCGACACCAACGTGCTGACGATTGACGCGACCGACCCGCGGTCGGGGACCGCCGAGTTCAAGGCGACCGCGATCCGAGTCGAGAAGCTCCCGATCAACGGTGATCGTGATGCGGTGCCGGCGGCTGTGGCGGCCGGCAACGGCGATCGTGTGCCGGCCGCGGGCAACGGCGACGGTGCGGGTCAGCCGCAGGACGTCCGCGCCTGATGGACCTGCGGCTGCTGCTTGCCGTCCCAACGGACGCGGAGCGACAGGCAGTCGATGAGTTCATCGGCTCGGCGGTGACGGGGCTCAACGGGCACGCGCCGAAGGTCCAGGTCCACGGTCGAGTCGCCCACAGTGGCCACGAGGCGCGCAGCCAGCGCCACCTCCTGCTGCCCGCACTCGAGGCAGTGCAGGCGCGGATCGGCTGGATCAGCGACGGCGCGCTGGGCTACATCTGCGAGCGCCTCACGATCCCGCCCGCCGACGCATACGGCGTCGCCACGTTCTACGGCCTGCTGTCGATGGAACCGCGGCCGCCGCGCGTGCTGCACATCTGCGAGGACGTGGCTTGCCGCTGCCACGGCTCCGAGGAGCTGATCGCCGCCGTGCAGGCGCGGTTCGGGCCCGAGGACCGCGACGAGGGCGGCTGCACCTGGCTTCGCAGCCCGTGCCTGGGCCAGTGCGACCGCGCTCCCGCGGCGATGCTGACCGTCGCCGGCGAGCAACCGCATGAAGAGGTGCTGGCGCCGGTCGACGCCGACGACGCGATCGCCGCGCTGCGGGGTGAGCTCGTCGAGCCGGCCGCGCCCGCGACCGTCCCGCAGCAGGGGGAATCCGGGCTGCGGCTGCTTCATCGGATCGGGGTCGTCGACCCGCGCAGCCTGCACGACTACCGCGCGACCGGTGGCTATGAGGCGCTGCGGCACGCATTCAAGCTCGGCCCGCAGGGAGTGGTCCGCGAGGTCAAGGACTCCGGGTTGATGGGCCGCGGCGGCGCCGCGTTCCCCACCGGCGTCAAGTGGGAGGCGGTCGCCCAGCAGGCGGTCAGCCCCCACTACCTCGTCTGCAACGCCGACGAGTCCGAGCCCGGGACGTTCAAGGACCGCGTGGTGATGCTCGGTGATCCGTACGCCCTGGTCGAGTCGATGACGATCGCCGCGTTCGCGACGGACTGCTCCCATGGCTACCTGTACCTGCGCGGCGAGTACCCCGATGCGCTCTCGACGCTCGAGGACGCGCTCGCGATGGCGCGCCGCCACGGTTTCCTCGGCCGCGACATCCTCGGCTCGGGGTTCTCGTTCGACATCGAGATCCGGCGCGGCGCCGGCGCTTACATCTGCGGCGAGGAGAC
>DASYFZ010000710.1:0-3089 GCA_036000295.1 Solirubrobacteraceae bacterium | reverse complement strand
CTGACCCGCCGGCCCCGCGAGGGTCGCCGCCGTGCCGGACCTCGCGGATATACTGGCCGCCCAAGCGCCTGTGGCGGAATTGGTAGACGCGCAAGGTTGAGGGCCTTGTGGACTGTATGGTCCGTGGAGGTTCGAGTCCTCTCGGGCGCACTTGGAAGCCCCGCAATGCGGGGCTCTTCTACGTCGGGCGTCGGTTGCGGCGACGGGCTGCTCGGGCGCTGCGACGCGCCTGCTTCCGCGCCCCATCCTTGCTCTTGCCGGCGGACATGGCGGTACGCTCTCGCTCCCAGGTACCGGGAAGCGCTTGGAGCGAGGCGACGTGACGCGCCCGGTCGTACGGCTGATCGTCGTGCCGTGCCGCCCAGATCTGGTCCGACACCGGCCGGCCAAGCATATGAAGGATTTCTTGCCGTTCATATCCAGCGTCACGAAGCCGCACCGCCGTCTCCCAGACCTCGGGCGGATCTCCGTCCCATAGATGCGTCGCCACGATCTCGTGCATCGCAAGGTGCAAACGCGGGTTGATCGGACCGTAGCCCAGGTCGATCTCATCGAGGCCGTCGTCCTCAAGAACATCTACGAACTCCGGATGCTCATGGCGAATTACGAACGAACGGACGTCAGGATCGGCGAGATCGTCGATGCTCATGCCCAGCACCGCGAGCACGTCAGGGTCAGCGACGAAGCGTCGCCGCTCGGCTCGTCGAGCGTTGCGTGACTCACGCGAATCCTGCCTTATCGAGCATCGCGATCAGAGTCGGCCGACGGCGATACCGCTCCCGCAGCCCAGCGATGTGCTTCGCGAAGTCCTCGGCACGTCCTGCGGCGCGCGCAGACTTCGCCGCCTTCTTGAGGATCCGGACGCCGTCTGCGTATGCGCGGCGATCGGCTGTCTCGAGAACCTCGTCAGCCACGGCTTGATAGACGGTGAGCGCCTCCTCCGGATGCTCCGCTTCTCGACTGGCGGCGAGCCGAAGCCACTGCTTTGCATCAAGCTGTTCCCGGGGAGCAGCGACCGCCACCCTCCACGCGAGGTCTCGATCATTTTCGCTCAGCAGCGCGTCGACGAACCCGCGAATGTCTCGTTTCTCCAGAGCCGCCCGAGCCGCCGGCCGTTCAACCCCCCAAGCATCGACATGCTCTGCGGCTTCCCGCAGCGTGGCGTAAGTCGACGAGGAAGGCATGCGCTCGTGGTGGTTACGACGCAGGCGCAGGATCTCGAGCGGTTGCTCAAGGCGGGCGTTGGCTTCGCAGGCGGCGTCGTAGAGCCTGCTGATCTGCCAACCATCGGTCTCCGCGATTCCTCGAGACGTCCATTCCAGCACCAAGTCATCCCGGCCGAGCTCTGCCATCGCCTCGGCGACGTGGAGGAACTGGAACGCGTTGGTCAAATCGCCACCGTGAAGCCGAACGATCACCTCGATGTCCCCGTCAAGGACCGCCAGCCGCTCACGCACATAGCGAACTGCGTAGGAGTCGGCGTCGTCAATCTGGTCGACCGCCAAGCGATACGCCACCATTCCCGCGTCGCCCAGCGCGGCTGCATATCGCACAGGATCGATCTCGAAGAAATCCTGGTCACCGAAACGAAACCGGATCATCCAGGCTGCCAGCTTGTGCGCCTCGGCGACTCCCGCGTCACAGGCGCGCGCATGGAGATCCAAGAGGTCTCGCACCAGATCGCCGATCAGACCAGAGGAGTCGTCGGCATGGAGCATGACCTTCACGACGTGCGCCACCGCGCGTTGCAGCAACTCGACGAGCTCGCGGGACGGCTCGGTCCGTACCGCTTTCTCGAGCTCAGCAACGACCGGGCGTCCCGCCTGCGCCCATTCCATGCTCGCCCAATAATCGAGAAACCGACGTGTTCGAAGCGAGCGATCGACCTCCCTACGGAGAGCCCGAAGGTCGCCATCTCGCCGGGCCGCTGCCAACCGCACTCCTCGGGCGACGTCGTCGTTTCGCTCGGCCGCATCAAGAACGAGCTCAACCAGTTGCTGTCGCGTGAACGAATCCACCACCTGGTCAAGCGGCTGCTCAGTCTGACGACGCGCCCGCTCAGCCGACATCCTCATCGCCCCTCGCCGCCTCGACACGCTCCCGACCCCAAGTGAGGCTCCTCTTCGCAATCTCCACCGCCTCGCGGCGATCGAGGGTCGCGTCGATGTCGTCATACCGCGTCGCAACTGCCCACGGAGACAAGGCCTTCGCGTCGCCGAGTTCGTCCTCGTCGCCGCCGACCAGCCGTGTCAGCAGATCAAGGTCATGCGTCCGCGGTATCTCGAAACCGCGAACGGCCAGCACCGCTTTCAGTGATTTCTCGATCGCCTGCTGAGCATGGAAGCCGACGACATCGTCTTGTTGCTCCGGATCACGAGCGAGCGCACGAGCCGCCGACAGGTCCGAGGCCGCCTTTCTCAGAAGCAGGTCCGCAACCTCGACCTCTTCAGGTGTCGGCAAGAACCCGGCCCTCGCGCAATGCGCGCTCGACCATAGTCCCTCGGACAGAGGCCCGCCGCCGAGCGCGCTCACGATCGATCACAACGACGTCGATCGGTACGAGCAGGTCCCCGAGCTCCGTGCGAAGGCGAACAGATTCGCGCGCGGCGTCGACCACTTCGGGCTCGATCACGAGGATGTCGTAGTCCGAACTCTCGTCGGCTTCTCCGCGCGCGTGCGATCCGAACAGCACCACCCGGGAGTCCCTGGGCGCGACCCGAGCCAATCGAACTCCGATCTCTTGAATGATCTCCGCTGACGTCACGTGGTGATCGTACCCCTGCTTCCGGGCCGCGCCGTGGCAACACCCGTGGCAACATCCATACCGTCCAGTCTGTCCATTCCGTCCACGGAACCTCGCAATCTGGACGATCTGGACGCTCCTGGAAGCATCTACACGAGCCGGTCAAGGTTGAGGGCCTTGTGGACTGTATGGTCCGTGGAGGTTCGAGTCCTCTCGGGCGCACTCGGAAAGCCCCGGAAATCATGCATTTCCGGGGCGACTCCGCAGGGGACCTCGAGAGAAACGCCTAGCCCGTGTGGCAAGACTTTGGCAAGAGTCGGCAAGCCGACTCGCCGCCAGAGCAAGG
>DASYFZ010000683.1:0-11365 GCA_036000295.1 Solirubrobacteraceae bacterium | reverse complement strand
CACGTCGTCGCCCACCTTGGCCGCCGTATAGGCGTTGCATCCGAACGCGCGAATGCCCAGGGTGGCCCGCACGGGCCGCCACGTCAGGCTGCCCGGGCCGGGGATCGATTCGAGCTTGTCTAGGTGGATGGTCAGCGGCGGCTGTGTCATGGACGACCGACAGGGTAGCCTTAGTTCGATGGATGTCGAGCCTTTGCGAGATGGCCACGGTCGGCTGATCGGGGATCTGCGGGTATCGGTCACCGATCGCTGCAACTTCCGCTGCCAGTACTGCATGCCGGCGGACGGCCTGCCGTGGCTGCAGCGCGAGGAGATCCTGCGGTTCGAGGAGATCACCCGGATCGTGTCCGTGATGGCCCGGATGGGCGTCCACGACGTGCGTCTGACCGGCGGCGAGCCGCTCGTCCGGCGCAACTTCCCCCAGCTCGTGCAGATGCTTGCCCTCGTCGACGGCGTCGAGGACCTGTCGGTCACGACCAACGGATTTCTGCTCGAGCGCGACGCCGAGGCGCTGGTGCGCGCCGGGGTCAATCGTTTTAACGTGTCGATCGACTCGCTCCAGAAGGACCGCTTCTACGAGCTCACACGCCGCGACGCGCTGCCGCAGGTCCTCCGGGGCCTGGAGGTGCTGGGCACGTTCCCGGAGGCGCACCCGATCAAGATCAACGCCGTTGCATTGCGCGACTTCACCGAGGAAGAGGCGCTGCCGTTCGCCGAGTTCGCGCGGCGCACCCCCTACGAGGTCCGCTTCATCGAGTTCATGCCGCTCGACGCCGACCACGCCTGGACCGCCGACCAGGTGCTGAGCGGCGACGAGATCCGGGCGATAATCGACGCGGTCTACCCGCTGGAGCCGATGCCGCGCGAGCCGCACGCGACGGCGCGGGTGTACCGATTCGCCGACGGCCGCGGCAAGATCGGATTCATCAACCCCGTCTCAGAGCCGTTCTGCGGAGACTGCAACCGCATTCGCCTGACCGCCGAGGGCAAGCTGCGGACCTGCCTGTTCTCGCTCAACGAAACCAACCTGCGCGACCCGCTACGGGCCGGCGCAAGCGACGCCGAGCTCGAGTCGATCATCCGCGAAGCCGTCTGGCTCAAGGAGCTCAAGCACCACGTCGGCGAGCCGGGCTTCGTGCAGCCCGCCCGCTCGATGTCCGCCATCGGCGGTTAATAACTCCGCAACCTCTCACGGGCATCATGAGGACCAGCAAATGCTGTTGCTGATGCTGTTTGCGCTGATCGCCGGCGCGGGGACTGCGATCACGCCATGTGTCCTGCCGGTGCTGCCCGCGCTGCTATCGGCGAGCGCCGCCGGCGGACGGCGTCGTCCGCTGGGCATCGTGATCGGGCTGGCGGTCACGTTCACGATCGCGATCGTGGCGCTGGCGCAACTCGTCCAGGGCGTCGGGCTGGCCAGCGGCGCGGCGCGAACGCTCGCGATCATCGTGTTGATCGGCTTCGGCCTGGTCCTGCTGATCCCCGAGCTCGCCGCGCGCGTGCAGGCTCCGCTCTCTCGCCTGGCGCGATTCGGGCCAAAGACCCGCGGCGACGGCTTCTGGACTGGAGTGGCGGTCGGCGGCGCCCTGGGGTTCGTTTGCGCGCCCTGCGCGGGCCCGATCCTCGCGGCGGTCACGTCGGTCAGCGCGTCGAGCGGCGCGACCGCCCAGGTCGTTGCAGTCGCGCTGTCTTATGCGGTTGGGCTTAGCTCCGTGCTGCTGCTCTACGCGCTCGGCGGCCGCGCGGTGATCGAGCGGGTGCGGCGCTCGGCGCGGGGTCACGTGGTCGAAAGGACGCTCGGCGTCGTGCTGATCGCGACCGGCGTCCTGATGGCGGCCAACCTCGACGTCCGCTTCGAGGAGTCGCTCGCCAAGAGCCAGAGCCTCCCGGGCTTCCTGCTCGATCCCACGAAATCGCTCGAGAGCTCGACCGCCGTGCAGAACCGGCTCGCGTCGTTGCGCCCTGAGTCGCGCTTCGCCACGCGCCAGCGCGAGGCCTCGACCAAGCCGGTGCCTGACACCGCGGGCGTGTCGATCCCGGGCGTCAAGACGCCGCCGCTGCCCGACCTCGGCGCCGCTCCCGACTTCACCGACACCCAGCAGTGGTTCAACACGCCCAGCGGCGCGCCGCTGTCGCTGGCAACCCTCCGGGGCCACGTCGTGCTGGTGGACTTCTGGACCTACACGTGCATCAACTGCATCCGCACGCTGCCGTTCGTCGAGGGCCTCTACAAGACCTATCACCAGTACGGGCTCCAGATCGTTGGCGTCGAGACCCCCGAGTTCACGTTCGAACAGAACGCCTCAAACGTCGAGCAGGCGATCAACTCCGACGGCCTCACCTACCCCGTGGTGCAGGACAATAAGTACGGGACCTGGAGCGCCTACCAGAACCAGTATTGGCCGGCGGAGTACCTGATCGACGCCAAGGGCCATGTCCGCCACACGCAGTTCGGCGAGGGCAACTACAAAGAGGACGAGGCCGCGGTCCGGCAGCTTCTGCACGAGGCCGGCGCGCGCCGGCTGCCGCCGCCGATGACCGCGCATGCGATCACCGCCTCCAAGCAGCTTGCGACTCCCGAGACCTACCTCGACGACCAGCGCTCCCAGGAGTTCGCACAGCCGCTGAAGTCCGGAGTCCGTCCCTACGACGGCGCCGACAACCTCCAGCTCAACGAGTTCGCGCTGAAGGGCATCTGGTGGGTCACAGACCAGTCCGCCACGCCGGTCGGCAAGCCCGCAACCGTGTCAGGCAACGTCCAAGCCGCACACGTGTACCTGGTGATGACCTCGGCGGGCAACAAGCCCCGGACCGGCCGCGTGCTCATCGACGGGCACCCGATCTCAAGCCGGCAGGCCGGCGCCGACGTCCACAACGGTGAGGTGACGGTTCGCGGACAGCGCCTGTACTCGCTGGTCTCGCTGCCCCAGGCCGAGCAGCATGTGATCACGGTCCAGCTGCCGCCGGGAATCAGCGCCTACGACTTCACGTTCGGCTAGCAGGCGGCCGGCTCGACCGCGCGCGGCCGTCGAGGATCGCCGCGGCGTGCAGCAGATCCTCGGGAGAGTTGATGTTGAACAGGAGTTCGTGGTCACCGACGTCCAGCATCCGTGGACCCATCGATGCCACCAGCTCGCGTACCGGAGCCTCGGCCGGCAGCGCGGTGCGCAGCGGTTCCATCGCGCGCGGCGCGTAGCAGCCAAGCAGCGGCTGGACGTCCTCGCCGCAGCACGCCAAGACGGCGGGCGACCGGCCGAGATCGGCGGTGGCAAGGCGGTAGATCAGCTCGGGCGTGACGAACGGCAGGTCGACCGCGCATACCACGACTGAGCGCCCCTCGGACAGCGCCAGCGCCTGGATGATGCCCATCACCGGGTGGCGCGGCGAATCGGGCTCGACCCAGACCGTCACGCCCGGCAGGCTCGGCAGCTGAGTGTCCGCCTTGGCGACCACGGCCACGTCGCCGAGCGCCGTGCGCACCGCCTCGAGCGGGTACGTGATCAGGGGCTGCCCGGCAAGCTGGACGACGGCCTTCGATCCGCCGATCCTGCGCCCCACGCCGCCGGCGAGGATCACCCCGATCGGGGGGCGTTTACGGAGCATCAGCCGCTGCTGCGGTGGTGACTCACACAGGGCACAATAGAATCAACGTGATGGAGGGCTCAACCTCGGTCAGGAGTTGGCTGCGCTGTTACCGCTGCTGGTCCCAAAATCTCGAGGTGCAGGTGCACTACGAGGGCATCCACCGCATTGATCCGGAAACCGGTGAGCGGGGCGAGGTCGTCGACGAGATGCAGGAGGCGGTAGTGCAGTGCCTGGAGTGCATGCACGACCAGCCGCACCTGGGATTCCACAACGGGCGTGTTGAGCCGATCGAAGACCGCTGGGAGCGGATGATCGCCGGGACCCCGTGGGTCGCATCGTGCACCGTGACCGTCGACGCCGACGACGTCGAGACGTGTTCTGGCCCCGAAGCCGGGGATGCCCTGTCCTACGCCGCGTTCGGCGATCACGGCACACGCGAGTTCTTCACCCACGTGCGCTTCCACAAGCACGACGACGACCGCATCGTCGTCCATCTGCTCGTCGAGCTCTACGCCCGGTCTGCGGACGAGGCGACCGAGGTGCTCGAAGACGCCTCCCGTGGGCAGCTGGCGATTACGTCGCTCGCCGAGGAGTCGCGGCCGCCGGCCTCGACCGGCGACGAAAAGCACTGAACACCCGAGCGCGGCGCTCCCAGACCTCGATCGTGATCAAGGCGAGCGCGACGGGGACGGTCGCGGGCAGCTCTGAGACGACGAAGAACAGCAGGTCGAATACGGCCGCGAACGCAAACGTCAGGAGCGCGCCCGACAGCTGCAGTGGGCGCCGGGTGGCCAGCACGGCTCCGAGCAGGCCGGCGACGAACAGATCGCCGTAGCCCATCGTCACCGAGCCGAAGATCTCCGACTGAAGCTGCGGCAGCCCGGCAGCCGGCTGCGCCGCACCGAGCGTCGCGTTGGGGTTCTGCAGCAGGTCCGAGGCCACGAGCCACACGTCGGCTCCGGCCATCAGCAGGATCCCGACCTTCAGCCAGCCCGGCGGCGTGAGGGCGGCCAGCAGCACGCCGAGCGTCACGCAGCTGAGCGCAGACAGAAGCGACCCCGCGGCCTCGCCCGCGAGCGAGTCCTTCGCGGCCCAGGCGATCACGAACAGCGGCACGGCGCCGAGCGCGGCGAGCGGCGTCGAGCCGCGCATCGCCCAGCCCAGCGCGACTGCCGCCAGTGGCGGCACCGCGATCAGCGCCAGGTAGGTGAGCCACGTCGCGGTGTCGGAGACATAGCGGATGCCGAAGATCACGCCGACGATCGAGGCGATCGGCAAGAGCGCCCATCCCCACCCATGAAATCGCCGCAGCCAATCGATCCGCGGAACCGCCCGCGGCGCGGCCACAACGCCCGCCTGGAGCGCCAGCATCGCAGCGTCGGACGGGATGAACCCAAGCGTCATGGCTTGAGCTTACGAGCCGCCGGGCATTTTTCCCGGCGGCTCTTCTCGAGTTCTTAGGTGCGGTGCAGCCGCTCGTCGAGCGAGTCGAGCTCGTCGTGCAGCTCCTGCGGGAGCTTGTCGCCGAACTCGGCGAAGTGCTCGTGCATCTGCGGCAACTGCTGGCGCCAGCCGTCCTCGTCAACCTCGAGGAGCGTCTTCATCGTCGCCTCGTCGACGTCGAGGCCGTCGATGTTGATGCCGCCCTCGCCGACCGGAGGAACCAGTCCGATCAGCGTGTCAACGGCTTCGCCCTTGCCCTCGCAGCGGCGGAAGATCCATGCCAACACGCGCGAGTTCTCGCCGTAGCCTGGCCACAGGAACTTGCCGTCGTCACCCTTGCGGAACCAGTTGACGTTGAAGATCAGCGGCAGCTTGGCGCCGTCTCGCTCGCCGATCTTCAGCCAGTGGCGAAAGTAGTCGGCCATGTGGTAGCCGCAGAACGGGAGCATCGCCATCGGGTCCCACCGGACCTGGCCGACCTTCCCGGCCGCCGCCGCCGTCTTCTCCGAGGACATCGTCGCGCCCAGGAACACGCCGTGGGTCCAGTCGCGGGCCTCGAGCACGAGCGGCACGACCGTCGAGCGACGACCGCCGAACAGCATCGCCGAGATCGGCACGCCCCGCGGGTCCTCCCACTCGTCGGCGATCGATGGACATTGCGAGGCGGGCGTCGTGAACCGGGCGTTGGGATGTGCGGCCGGGCCGTCCGACTCAGGCGTCCAGTCCTCGCCGTGCCACTCGATCGCGTGCTTGGGCGGCTCCTTGGTGAGGCCCTCCCACCAGATGTCGCCGTCGTCGGTCTTGGCGCAGTTGGTGAAGATGCTGTTGCTCTTGATCGTCGCGATCGCGTTCGGGTTGGTGATCTCCCCGGTGCCCGGCGCCACGCCGAAGAAGCCGGCCTCCGGGTTGACCGCGCGCAGCTCTCCGTCCTTGCCGAACTTCATCCAGGCGATGTCGTCGCCGATCGTCTCGACCTTCCAGCCCTCGAGCGTCGGGATCAGCATCGCCAGGTTGGTCTTGCCGCAGGCGCTGGGGAAGGCCGCGCTGATGTACTTGACCTCGCCCTCAGGGGAGGTGAGCTTGAGGATCAGCATGTGCTCGGCGAGCCAACCCTCGTCGCGGGCCATGACCGAAGCGATCCGCAGCGCGAAGCACTTCTTGCCGAGCAGCGCGTTGCCCCCGTAGCCCGAGCCGTAGGACCAGATCTCGCGGGTCTCGGGGAAGTGGACGATGTACTTGTTGTCCGCGTTACACGGCCAAGCGACGTCCTGGACGCCCTCCGTGAGCGGCATCCCGACGGAGTGCAGGCAGGGGACGAACTCGCCGTCCTCGCCCAGCACGTCAAGCGCCGGCTGGCCCATCCGGGTCATGATCCGCATCGAGCAGGCGACGTACGCCGAGTCGGTGAGCTGCACGCCCACGTAGGAGATCGGCGAGCCCAGCGGCCCCATCGAGAACGGGACGACGTACATCGTGCGGCCCCGCATCGAGCCCTCGAACAGCTCCGTCAGCGCCCGCCTCATCTCCTGGGGCTCACGCCAGTTGTTGGTCGGGCCCGCGTCCTCCTCCTTGGCGGAGCAGATGAACGTCCGGTCCTCGACCCGGGCCACGTCCTCCGGGTCCGACAGCGCCAGGTAGGAGTTCGGCCGCTTCGCCTCCGACAGCCGCTCGAAGGTCCCTGCATCTACAAGCCTCTGAGCCAGTTGGTCGTACTCCTCGGCGGACCCGTCGCACCAGTGGATGTCGTCCGGTTCGGTGAGGGCGGCTACCTCCTCCACCCAGGCCCGGAGGTTCTCGTGCTTGGTGGTGGCTTGAGGCTTGGGTGCAGTGTGAGCCATTGGTTTTCAGGCACTCCTTGGTTCAGTCGGTGGCCCTTGCAAGCCTACCCGTGAGGGCAGCTCGATGAGCCTCCAGGCGTCAGTAGAAACTCCGCCAGCTGCGCGCCCAGCCGGCCGATACACCATATTCTAGTGGCCTAAAGGGCGGCCTATTCGACGTTCGATTCGGCCGCCTGCGTGTGGCCGGGCTGACCCCCCGGCTCCTTGCGCGGGACCAGCACCAGGCGCTTGAACTCCGCTACCAGGACGCCGTCCTGGTTGAGCACGCGGGTGTGCACGCGAACCGTGCCGCGGTCGGGCTTTGACTGCGACGGCTTGACCTCGAGCACCTCGGATTCGCAGAACAGCGTGTCCCCATGGAACACCGGCGCCGGGTGCTTGAGCTCCTCGGTGGCGAGGTTGGCGATCGCCTTGCCGCTGACGTCGGACACGCTCATCCCGAGCGCGAGCGAGTAGACGAGCGGGCCCACGACGACGTTGCGGCCCTGCTGGGACTGCTTGGCGTACACGTCGTTGAGGTGCAGCGGGTGGTGGTTCATCGTGATCAGGCAGAACAGGTGATCGTCGGACTCGGTCACCGTCTTGGCCGGCCAGTGCTTGTACACGGCCCCGACCTCGAACTCCTCGAGGTAGCGGCCATATGGGTGCGCGCCGGACGCCTCGCGCGCCGCCTGGTCGGTGTCGACTTGTGTCATGTAAGGGTCTCCTGGGTTAGGACTGCTTTTCGGGAGGATGCCAGGGTTGGCGTCGGCGAGGTGCGGCCAGCCGGACACTTCGTCGCACGCGAGAACGCGCATGTGCCGCATGTGACGAACTGGCCGCTGAGCGGCGAGAAGCTCGAACGCGTGGCGGGCGAGAGCGCGTATGTAACGAACCGCGCGGTCTGCGGGCCGAGGGAAGCATCCGGGCCGGGCCGGGCCGGGGCGGTTCGCGGCGGGCCGGGCGGGAACTTCGTTCCGCTCACGGCGCGCCAACTCGCCCGGGGAACGAGGTTCCCGTTCCGCGGGAGGTTCGTTCCGCTCGCGCGGGAAATATCGGCGAGGGGAACGTTGTTCCCGCCTACCGGCCGGCCCGACGCCTTCGTTCCCTGCGATGCTCAGCCAACTCTGGCGGGAACGAAACCGTCGCCCAACGGCGCTTTGGTTCCCCGCACGACGGACTCCGCGCCCGCGGGAACGAAACCGTCGACTCAGAGCCGGAGCCGCCGGTCTTCTCGCCAGGCCGGGAACTTCGTGGACCGCGCGATCTTCCGGGCCGCGCGTGCGACGTTCCTCCCGCCCAGCGGGAACAAAATCGAACGCGGCCGTGTGCCGACGGCGCGTGCGACGTAGTTCCCGCCTCTCGGGGCCAGAGCGCCCGACGCCCCCGCCCGCTAGCGTTCATGAGCGAATCGATCAGGAGACTTGAGCTTTGAGAAACCCCCGTGACTTCGGAAAGCCGCTAGCGATCGGCGCCCCCACGCCGATCCTGGAGATCCCGTTCAAGCCCTCGCGGATGATCCATTTCCTGGACTTCTCCAACGAGAAGATGGTCGCGAAGGTGCCCGACATCGCGCCGACCGTGGACATCCTGCTCGGCAATCTCGAGGACGCGGTACCGGTCGATCGCAAGGAGGCCGCTCGCGACGGCCTGGTCCGGGTCGGCAAGGAGATGGAGCTCGGTGAGACCCAGCTCTGGACGCGGGTCAACAGCCTCGAGTCCCCCTGGGTGCTCGACGACCTGACCACGCTCGTGAGCGAGATCGGGCACAAGCTCGATGTCGTGATGATCCCCAAGGTCGAGGGCGCCTGGGACATCCACTACGTCGACCGGCTCCTGGCCCAGCTCGAGGCCAAGGCCGGCCTCGATCACCCGATCCTGATCCACGCGATCCTCGAGACCGGCCTGGGCGTCGTCAACCTCGAGGAGATCGCCACCGCCAGCCCGCGGATGCAGGGCATGAGCTTCGGCCCGGCCGACCTCGCCGCCTCGCGGCGCATGAAGACGACGCGCGTCGGCGGTGGCCATCCGGGCTACCGGGTGATCAACGACCCGGATCCCGACAATCCCGAAGCCCCCCGCCCCACCGCCCAGCAGGACCCCTGGCACTACTCGATCGCGCGCATGGTCGACGCGTGCACGTCAGCCGGCATCCTGCCGTTCTACGGGCCCTACGGCGACATCCGCGACACCGAGGGCTGCGAGACCCAGTTCCGGGCGGCGTTCCTGCTCGGCTGTGTCGGCGCATGGTCGCTGCACCCGGCGCAGATCCAGATCGCCAAGAAGGTGTTCAGCCCCGATCCCGACGAGGTCCTGTTCGCCAAGAAGGTTCTCGAGGCGATCCCCGACGGCCGGGGCGTGCACATGATCGACGGAAAGATGCAGGACGACGCGACTTGGAAGCAGTGCAAGGTGATGGTCACGCTGGCCGAGATGCTCGCTCACAAGGACCCGGAGCTCGCCAGGGCCTACGGTTTCGATCCGGCGCCGGCCGCGGCCGCATAATCTGACGACATGCGGATCTCAGCCAAGGCCGATTACGCGGTGCGCGCAGCGGTCGAGCTCGCCGGCCACGACGACGAGAAGCCCGTCAAGGCCGAGCGAATCGCGACTGCGCAGGAGATCCCGCTGAACTTCCTCGAGAACATCCTCGGCGAACTGCGTCACGCCGGCATCGTCCGCAGCCATCGTGGTGCCGACGGCGGCTTCCGGCTGGCCAAGCCGGCCGATCAGGTCTCGATCGCCGACATCATCCGTGCGGTCGAAGGCCCGCTCGCGAGCGTGCGCGGGGGCCCACCGGAGGAGACCTCGTATCCGGGCTCTTCGGAAGCGCTCCCGCGTGTGTGGATCGCAGTCCGCGCGAGCCTTCGCAACGTCGTCGAGCACGTCACGCTTGCCGACGTGGCCAGCGGCGAGCTTCCGGCTTCGATCGACAAGCTCGCCAAGGACCCGGAAGCCTGGGTCACCCGCTGAGCGCCAGCGGACGCGTTATGCGCTGACGCGGGCGTTCGGCGGCGGCGGAGTGTCTTCGTCGGGCAGCGCCGATCCGGAGTTGTCGTCCGCGCCGGGCAGCGTCGCCGACGTGCCCCCCGTCACCAGTGTGCGGACGTAGACGATGTCGCCGCGCGCGAGCTCGAGCTCGGCGGTCTGCGAGCGCGTGAGCTGAGCGCGAGCCGAAGTGCCATCGGGCAGATCGAGCTCCACGCGCACCTCGAAGCCGAGATGCACCACGCGCGAGACCATCGCCTCGGTCGCGCCATCGGCGTCGACCAACGAGATCGCGACGTCGTGCGGCCGCACCAGACGGTCGCCGAGCTTTGAGACCGGCCCCAGGAAGCCCATGACGAACTGGTTTGCGGGGCGGTCGTAGACCTCTCGGGGAGGACCGACCTGCTGGAGCTGGCCCTCGTTCATCACCGCGATCCGGTCCGAGACCTCCATGGCCTCTTCCTGGTCGTGGGTGACGAGCACGGTCGTGACGCCCTGCTCCTCGTGGAGCCGGCGTAGCCAGCGGCGAAGCTCGGCGCGAACCTTCGCGTCCAGCGCTCCGAACGGCTCGTCGAGCAACAGCACTCGAGGATCGATCGCCAGTGCGCGAGCGAGCGCCATCCGCTGGCGCTGGCCTCCGGAGAGCTGCGAGGGACGCTGGCCGGCCCACTTGGTCAGTCCCACGATCTCGAGCAGCTCGTCGACCTTCGCCTTGATCTCATCCTTCGGGCGCTTGCGGATCTGAAGGCCGAAGGCGATGTTCTGGCTGACGCTCATGTGCGTGAACGCGGCGTAGTGCTGGAACACGAAGCCGATACCGCGGTCCTGGGGACGGGCGTAGGTGACGTCCTCGCCATCGATCAGGATCGCGCCGCTGTCGGGCTGCTCGAGGCCCGCGATGACGCGGAGCAGCGTGGACTTGCCCGAGCCGCTCGGCCCCAGCAGCGCCGTGAGGGAGCCTTCCGGGATCTCGAGCGTGATGTCGTCGACCGCGGCGAACTCGCCGAAGCGCTTCGACACGCCCTGCACGTCGATTCTCATCTTGCGTCTTGCCTCCTCGGTCCCAGCAGGGTCATCGCCACCAGCACGACCAACGAAATCACCGCAAGCTCTGTGGCGGCAGCGTAGGCGCCGGTGATCGAGCCGGCGCCGAGGTCGGCGTCGCGCTGCTGAACCAGCAGGGGCAGCGTCAGAGTCGAACCGGGGACGTTGGACGAGACGACCGCGACGGCGCCGATCTCGCCGAGCGCCCGCGCTGTGGTCAGCACCACTCCGTACGCGACGCCCCACCGAATCGAGGGCAGCGTGATGCGCCTGAATGCCTGCCAGGAGGACGCTCCCAGCGTGGACGCGGCCTGCTCCTGCTCGTCGCCGACCTCCATCAACACCGGCGCTACCTCACGCACGACGAATGGCAGTGAGACGAACACCGTGGCCACGATCATGCCCGCCGGGTTGTAGATCAGCGTGATCCCATGGTCGATCAGCCAGTTGCCGAACCAGCCGTCCTTGCCGTAGACGAGGATCAGCGA